>NZ_JAMYSE010000016.1:0-90480 GCF_040321795.1 Mesorhizobium sp. M0244
ATTTTCGGGGGCCGGCGGGGGGTGGGGCGGGGGGTCTCAGCTTTCCGCCTTCCCTGCCTCCCCAACCAACCCCGGGCTGGGTCTGGCTGGGGGGGACCCAGGCGCCAAAGCCCCACGCCGGCACCGTCGTGTGGCGCGACCCGGCCACCGGCGAGCGCTTCGAGACGCCGGTGACCGGCGGTCACGCCAAGCTGCAATGGAAGCCTGACTGGGCGATGCGCTGGGCGGCACTCGGCGTCGATTACGAGATGTCCGGCAAGGATCTGATCGATTCCGTCAAGCTCGCCGGGCAGATTTGCCGCGCCCTCGATGCTCCGGCGCCGGAGGGCTTCAATTATGAGCTGTTCCTCGACGAGCACGGCCAGAAGATCTCGAAATCGAAGGGCAATGGGCTGACCATCGACGAGTGGCTGACTTATGCCCCGACCGAGAGCCTTAGCCTTTATATGTTCCAGCGCCCGCGAACCGCGAAGAAGCTCTATTTCGACGTCATCCCGAAGGCGGTAGACGAGTATTACACGTTCCTATCTGCTTATCAGAAGCAGGAGTGGAAAGAGCGCCTGGGCAATCCGGTCTGGCACATGCATGACGGCAATCCGCCCGTCATCGACCTGCCGGTATCGTTCGCGCTGCTGCTCAACCTGGTCAGTGCCTCGAATGCCCAGAACAGGGACGTGCTGTGGGGCTTCATTTCGCGCCACGCGCCGGGTGTGACGCCGGCAACCCACCCCGAACTCGACCGGCTGACCGAATATGCGATCCGCTATTTTGACGATTTCGTGAAGCCGGCCAAAGTGTACCGTGCCGCCGAGGCGGTCGAGCGCGAGGCGCTGACCAAGCTTTCGGAAGCGCTCGCCGCGCTGCCGGCCGACGCCGATGGCGAGGCGATCCAGAACGCTGCCCTCAATGTCGCGCGCAAGATCGAGCGCTACCAAGATCATTCGAAGCAGAGCCCGGAGGGCGGGCCCGGCGTCTCCGTCGCCTTCTTCCAGATGATCTATCAGGTGCTGATAGGTCAGGAACGCGGGCCGCGCTTCGGCTCCTTCGCCGCGCTCTACGGCATTGCCGAAACGCGTGAGCTCATTCAGCGGGCGCTGGCTGGTCAGCTGGCGGCTTGAGGACGCCGTCCTGCTCCTCCAGGATCGAGCCCGGCGCCACAGGCGCGAACCGCGACGCAGCCGGGAGCGGCGGCAGGCCTGAAACGCTCGGCGCCGGCCCGAAGACGCCCTTTTTCGCTGCACGCGCCTTCTCGCCGGCTTCTGTGTAAGCGCTACCTTTGGCGGCGCGCGCCCAGCCGTTTTCGACCAACCATTGGCCGATATCCTGATTGCCGATCCGGCACTCGGCGGCGATCAGGTCACGGCCGCCTTCGGGCGGCACCGTACAGACCACCGCGCGACCGTGCAGAAAAGCGCGGAAGGCCGTTCGCGCCCGGACGCCACAACTCCAGGACTTGCCGCTGTCGGTGCAAGTCTCGTCCTGCTTGACGATGTCGATACCGGAAACCGCAATCGCGTAGCCCTTTGCCTCGATGACCCCGGCGGCCGGCGCGACGGGCTGAAACAGTTTCATGCCTTTCCCGTCCTCCGGCATTTTCGTTTTTGGCGGCTTGGGCGGTCCGGCCAATGCCAGATCGCTCAACGGGGCGCGCGGCTCGATCCGTTCAAGCTCGTCGGAACCGAGCTGCGGCGGCACCACGATTTCCGGATCGATTGCCCTCGAATGCGCCGCCTGCTTGGCCGCCTCTGGTTTCGGGATGGCCGACGTAGCCGGCGCGGCGGGCTGCGGTTCAGCGCTGACCTGGATTTGCTCCCCGGGGCCGCCGCTTGCGTTCTGGACGGCGCGGCCGCCGGCGACAATTGCCGTGGCCATCGCCGGGATCGCCAGAACAGCCAAGGCAAGGTGAGGCAGACGCACCGGCGCGCCCTACTGGCTTGCCCAGACAATCCGCGCCACCCATTCGACATCGCGCATGGGGATGTCGCGGTCCGGGTGATCGGGATTGAGGGAGACCAGCGCGATCGACTTAGGTGTCTGGCGGTCGAGCACCTTGGCCATCACCTCGCCGGCATTGGTCTTGACGACGACGCGATCGCCCTTTCGTATGACAGCCCCCGGCTCGACGATCAGGACATCGCCATTGCGGTAGAGCGGCAGCATGGAATCGCCCTGGACCTTCAAGGCATAGGAGGTTTCGGTCGCCCGTGCGGGGAGTTCGATCAGGTCCCATCCCTGCCCCGCCGGAAATCCGGCGTCGTCGAAGAAGCCACCGGCGCCGGCCTGGGCGAAGCCGAGCAGCGGCACCGACGATTTCTGCACGGGCAGTGCGCCGGATGTACCCCGGCCTTCGACCAGCCCCGCAAATTCATCCAGCGAGGCGCCGGTCGCCTCGATGATCTTGGCCAGCGATTCGGTCGACGGCCAGCGCGGCCGCCCATCCGAGGACAGCCGCTTCGATTTGTTGAAGGCGGTCGAGTCGAGGCCAGCGCGCCTGGCCAGGCCGGAGGCCGAAAGCGAGTAACGCTCGGCGAGAGCGTCGATGGCGGCCCATACGCGGTCATGCGAGAGCACCTTGCTCTCCTTCGAAACAGGAAAAAATACCTTCCCTGTTCTACCCCCTGGCCGCCATCTTGTCCACCGCCGAAGACGGCGTCACGCCGCCTCCTTGGCCTCGTTCCTGGTATAAGGATCGAAGCGCTCATAGAAGGTCTCGCCCTTCTCGGCCATGTCGAGCAGCAGCTTCGGCGCCTTGAACTCGGCGCCGTATTTCTTCTGCAGGCCCTTGGCGATGTTGGCGAATTTCTTCACGCCGATGCCGTCGATGTAGGACAGTGCACCGCCTGTATAGGGCGCGAAGCCGAAGGCCAGGATAGAGCCGACATCGGCCTCGCGCGGATCGGTAACGATGCCCTCCTCCATCACCCGTACCGCCTCAAGCGCTATGGTGACCAGCAGCCGCTGCTTCAGCTCCTCATAGTCGACCTTCTCCGCCGCCAACTGCGGGTAGAGATCCCTGAGGCCTGGCCACAGCTTCTTCTTGGCCGGTTTTGCGGGATAGTCGTAAAAGCCTTTGCCGTTCTTGCGGCCCAAGCGACCATGCGTGTCGACCATCGTGTTGATCAGCGCCATCTGCTTCGGGTCGACCGCCTTGGCGCCGAGATCGCGCATGGTCTGCTTCATGATCTTCTGGGCAAGGTCGATCGCAGTCTCGTCGGTCAACGCCAGAGGACCGACCGGCATGCCGGCGGCCTTGGCCGCATTTTCGATCATCGGCGCCGGAACACCTTCGATCAGCATCTTGTAGGCTTCCGACATGTAGCGCAGCACGCAGCGATTGACATAGAAACCGCGCGTGTCGTTGACGACGATCGGCGTCTTCTTGATGGCGCGGACGAAGTCGATCGCGGTGGCCAGCGCCTTGTCGCCGGTCTTCTTGCCGAGGATGATCTCGACGAGCATCATCTTGTCGACCGGCGAGAAGAAATGAATGCCGATGAAATTCTTCGGCCGCGCCGAATTCCTGGCCAGCGATGTAATTGGGATGGTCGACGTGTTCGACGCGAAGATTGCCGACGGCTTCAGCACCGCCTCGGCCTGTTCGGTGGCATCCTTCTTAACGGCCGAATCCTCGAACACCGCCTCGACCACAAGATCGCAGCCGGCAAGATCGGCGTAATCGGCCGTCGGCGTGATCAGCGACAGCAGCTGGTCTTTGTCCTGCGGCTTGGCACGGCCCTTCTTCACCTGATCCGAGATCAGGTTGTCGGAATGCGCTTTGCCCTTGGTGGCGGACTCCATGTCGCGGTCGAGCAGCACCACCGGAATGCCGGCCTTGGCCGTCACATAGGCGATGCCGGCGCCCATGAAGCCGGCACCGAGCACGCCGATCTTCTTGAACTTCGTTTCCGGCACGCCGGCCGGGCGGCGCGCACCCTTGTTCAGTTCCTGGAGCGACACGAACAACGAGCGGATCATCGCTGCCGCTTCCCTGGTCTGCATGATCTCGGTGAAATAGCGCTGCTCGATTCGCAAGGCGGTGTCGAACGGCACCAGGAGGCCCTCATAGACGCATTTCAGGATGGCGGCAGCGGCGGGATAATTGCCATAGGTCTCGCGGCGCAGGATGGCGATGGCCGGCGGCCACAGATTGGCACCGGCCATCGAATAGATCGGAGCGCCGGGCAGCTTGAAGCCCTTCTCATCCCACGGCGCCACCGGTTTCAAGCCGTTCCTGATCATCGCCTTGGCGGTTTCGACCAGCTTGTCCGGCTCGGCAATCTCATGGATCAGGCCCATTGACTTGGCCTTCTGCGGCGATAGCGTCTGGCCGGAGGTCAGCATTTGCAGCGCCTGCTGCTGGTCGGTCAGCCGCGGTACGCGCTGGGTGCCGCCGGCGCCCGGAAAAATGCCGATCTTCACTTCGGGAAGCGCCATCCTCACTTTGTCGGAATCGGCCGCGACACGGCCATGGCAGGCGAGCGACAATTCGAACGCGCCGCCCATGCAGGTGCCGTTGATCGCCGAAACCCACGGCTTGCCCGAGGTTTCCAGCTTACGGAACAGGCCGTTCATAGTGCCCGCATTATCGAATAGCGCCTTGGTCGCCTTCTCTGTGTCCTTCACCTTGTCGGCGGCGAAGGTCGCCAGCATCTTCTGCAGCATGGTGATGTCGGCGCCGCCCGAGAACGTATCCTTGCCTGAGGTGATCACCGCACCCTTGATTGCCGCGTCGCCCGCCACCTTGTCGACGATGGCGTTCAGTTCGAGCATCACCTCTTCGGTGAAGACGTTCATCGAACGGTCCGGCATGTCCCAGGTAATCATCGCAATGCCGTCGGCGTCGATGTCGAGGGTGAAATTGGTGTAGCTCATCATGTCTCTCCGTCAGACGCGTTCGATGATCGTTGCGGTGCCCATGCCGGCGCCGATGCAAAGCGTCACCAGCGCAGTGTTCAGGTCGCGGCGTTCCAATTCGTCCAGCACCGTACCGAAGATCATCGCACCGGTGGCGCCGAGCGGATGGCCCATGGCGATGGCGCCGCCATTGACGTTGATCCGGTCATGCGGAATGTCGAAAGCCTGCATGTAGCGCAGCACCACCGAAGCGAACGCCTCGTTGAGCTCGAACAGGTCGATGTCCGACAGCTTCATCTTCGCCCGCTTCAACAGCTTCTCGGTGACGTCGACCGGGCCGGTCAGCATCAGCACCGGTTCGGAGCCGATGTTGGCGAAGGCACGGATGCGCGCGCGGGGCTTGAGACCGAGCGTCTTCCCCGCCTTTTTCGAGCCGAGCAGGACGGCGGCCGCACCATCGACGATGCCGGACGAATTGCCGGCATGGTGGACGTGGTTGACCTCTTCCACCTCGGGATGCTTCTGCACGGCGACGGCGTCGAAGCCGCCCATTTCGCCTGGCATGACGAAGGACGGGTTGAGCGCGGCCAGCGACTGCATGTCGGTCGAAGGCCGCATGTGTTCGTCGTGGTCGAGGATGGTCAGGCCGTTCTGGTCCTTGACCGAGATCACCGACTTCTTGAAGCGGCCCTCTCCCCACGCCTTGGCGGCGCGCTTCTGGCTTTCGACCGCGTAGGCATCGACGTCGTCGCGCGAAAAACCGTATTTGGTGGCGATCAGATCGGCCGATATGCCTTGCGGCACGAACCAGCCGGGCAGGCCGACCGAGGGATCCATAAACCAGGCGCCACCGGAGGCACCCATGCCGACGCGCGACATTGATTCGACGCCACCGGCAATGACGATCTCGTCGGCACCTTGCGCGATCTTGGCGGCGCCGAAATTGATGGCGTCCAGGCCCGAGGCACAGAAGCGCGATATCTGCATGCCGGGCGCCTTGGTGTCGTAGCCCGCCTCGAAAGCGGCGGCACGTGGAATGACCGCACCCGCCTCGCCAACTGGATCGACACAACCGAAGATGATGTCGTCGACGGTGCCGGTGTCCAGCCCGTTGCGGTCGCGGATGGCTTCGAGCACCTTGGCACCGAGCCGCACCGCCGGCACTTCGTGCAGCGAGCCATCCTTCTTGCCCCTGCCGCGCGGCGTGCGCACGGCATCATAGACATAAGCTTCGGCCATTTTCCTGCTCCTTGGGTTTGCTGAAAAATCGCTCAGAGCGAGCGCCCGATCAGCAATTTCATGATCTCGTTGGTGCCGCCGTAGATGCGCTGGACGCGGGCGTCGCGGAACATGCGGGCGATCGGATATTCATTCATGTAGCCATAGCCGCCATGCAATTGAAGGCATTCGTCGACGACTTTTCCCTGCAGGTCGGACAACCAGTATTTGGCCATCGAGGCCGTCACCGGGTCGAGGCCACCGTTAATGTGGCGGGCAACGCAGTCATTGTAGAAGACGCGGCCGATGGTCGCCTCGGTCTTCAATTCGGCAAGCTTGAACTGGGTGTTCTGGAATTCGATGATGGCCTTGCCGAAGGCCTTGCGCTCCTTGACGTAGTCGATGGTAAGAGCCAGCGCCCGCTCGACCATGGCGATAGCTGTGGTGCCGATCTGCAGCCGCTCCTGCGGCAATTGCTGCATCAGGTGGACGAAGCCCTGGCCTTCCTCGCTGCCGAGCAGGCTCGAGGTCGGCACACGCACGTCGTTGAAGAATAGTTCCGACGTGTCGTTGGCCTTGAGGCCGATCTTGTCGAGGTTGCGGCCGCGCTCGAAGCCCGCCACCTCGTCGGTCTCGACGACGATCAGCGAGATGCCCTTGGCGCCCTTCTCAGGATCGGTTTTGGTAACGACGATGATGAAATTGGCGAGCTGGCCGTTGGTGATAAAGGTCTTCGAGCCGTTGAGCTTGTATTGGTTGCCGTCCTTCTCGGCCCGCGTTTTGACGCCCTGCAGGTCGGAGCCCGCACCCGGCTCGGTCATGGCGATGGCGCCGATCAGCTCGCCGGTCGCCAGCCTCGGCAGCCATTTCTTCTTCTGCTCCTCCGAGCCGTAATGGAGGATGTAGGGGGCGACGATCGAATTGTGCAGGCCAATGCCGAACCCGTCGACGCCGACATGGCCGATCGCCTCGATAATGGCGCTCTCATGCGCGAAGGTGCCGCCCGAGCCGCCATATTCCTCCGGTATCGAGGCGCAGAGCAGGCCGGCAGCACCGGCCTTCAGCCAGCTTTCGCGATCGACCATCTCGTTCTTCTCGAACTCGTCGTAACGCGGCGCGATCTCTTCCGACATGAAGCGGTGCGCCATGTCGTAGAGCATGCCGACCTCGTCCGCCGCCCAGGCGGGCTTGGGGAGACCGAGGATTTCGGCGGGACTGGTCATGTTTATTCTCTGATCCTCCTTCCAAGCACGCCGCCAGAATTGAGGCTGGCGCGCTGCCGTGGCGACCCCTCCCGGCCGCTTCGCGGCCACCCTCCCGTCGAGGGGAAGGGGGACGTCGAACTTAGAACGCTTCGGCCGGCAGTGCCATCAATGTGTCGCCGCCGCTGGAGATGCGGGCAAGGTGCGCCGCCGTCTCCGGCATGATCCGCTCCATGAAGAAGCGCGCCGTCACCAGCTTGCTGTCGTAGAAGGCCGAGGAACCGTCGGCGCCATTTGCCAATTTCGCCCCGGCAGCCTTGGCCATCTGCGCCCACATGTAGCCCAACGCCACGAGGCCGAAGAGATGCATGTAGTCGGTCGAGGCGGCACCGGCGTTGTCGGGCTTGGCCATGCCGTTCTGCACCAGCCACATCGTCGCGGCCTGCAGGTCGTTGAGGCCCTTCTTCAGCGCCTTGGTGAAGGGCGCCATCTTCTCATCAGCGCGGTTCTCCTCGCAGAACTCGCCGACCTCCTTGAAGAAGGCCTGCACGGCGCGGCCGCCGTTCAAGCCGAGCTTGCGGCCGACAAGGTCGAGCGCCTGGATGCCGTTGGCGCCCTCGTAGATCATGGCAATGCGGGCATCGCGCACGAACTGGCTCATGCCGTGCTCTTCGATATAGCCGTGGCCGCCGAAAACCTGCTGCGCCATTACCGCATGATCGAAACCCTTGTCGGTGAGCACGCCCTTGACCACCGGCGTCATCAGGCCGGTGTAGTCGTCGGCGGCAAGGCGGTCCTTGTCGTCACCGGAGCGGTGAGCAATGTCGGACTTGATCGCCGTCCACAGCGCCAGCGCCCGACCGGCCTCGTTGAAGGCCTTCATGGTCATCAGGCTGCGGCGGATGTCCGGATGGACGATGATCGGATCGGCCTTCTTGTCCGGTTCTTTCGGCCCCGACAGCGAGCGGCCCTGCAGGCGATCCTTGGCGTAGGAAACCGCATTCTGGTAGGCGACCTCCGACAGCGAAAGTCCTTGCAGGCCGACGCCGAGCCGCGCCTCGTTCATCATGGTGAACATGGCTTTCAGCCCGCCATTGGCCTCGCCGAGCAGCGTGCCTTCCGCCTCGTCGTAATTCATGACACAGGTCGAATTGCCATGGATGCCCATCTTCTCCTCGATCGAGCCACAGGAGACGGTATTCTTCTCGCCCGGATTGCCTGATGCATCGAGCATGAGCTTCGGCACGATGAACAGCGAAATGCCCTTCACGCCATCCGGCGCGCCCTCGATGCGGGCCAGCACGAGGTGGACGATGTTGTCCGACATGTCATGCTCGCCGGCCGAGATGAAGATCTTCTGGCCGGAAATCTTGTAGGTGCCGTCGCCATTGGGGACGGCCTTGGTGCGCAGCAGGCCGAGATCGGTACCGCAGTGCGGCTCGGTCAGGTTCATGGTGCCGGTCCAGGTGCCCTCGACCAGCTTCGGCAGCCATGTCGCTTTCTGCTCTTTGGTGCCATGGGTGATGATCGCAGCGATCGCGCCCTGCGTCAGGCCGGCATACATCATCAGCGACATATTGGCCGACACCATATATTCGGCAACCGCAGTGTGCACCGCGTAGGGCAAGCCTTGTCCGCCAAACTCGACAGGTGCGGCGAGCCCCATCCAGCCGCCTTCGCGATACTGGTCGAAGGCTTGCTTGAAGCCTTTCGGCGTCGTTACCGAGCCGTCGTCATGGCGCACGCAGCCTTCAATGTCGCCAACGCGGTTCAGCGGCTGCATCACGTTTTCGGCGAGCTTCGCCCCTTCGGCAAGGATTGCCTCGAGCACATCCGGCGTGGCGTCGGAAAATCCGGGAAGATTGGAATAGCGCTGATACCTCAGCACTTCGTTCAGCACGAACAGCGTGTCCCGGACCGGCGCCCTGTAGATCGGCATACGTTTTCCTCCACCATGCGGTCTTGGCCCCGAAATCAGCCCCGGTATATGAGGATAGCAGGCGGACCAAACGTTACGGGTCGAGATAACAAATATTGACGTTTGCGTAAACGTCAATTCTGCGATGCAGCGAATTTTCTCCCGCGCTCCAGGACGGCAAACGACGAAGAACCGCGCAGCAAAAGCCGCGCGGTTCTCATTCGTCAGAAATCGACAGGTTTAGTTTAGCTCGCCACGCTGGCCTGCGGCGCCGAGCGCTCGATCAGCATTTGCCGGACGGTCGACATCGAGGCACTCAGTTCGCTGATCGCGTCGTCGATCAGCGCCCGCTGCTTCTGCAGGCGGGCAAGCTGCTTCTCCGACTTGTCAAGCGCCAACCGCAACTGCTTGGTGTTGGAGCCGTTCGGATCGTATAGGTCCATCATCTGCTTGACGTCACGCAGCGAGAACCCGACCTTGCGGCCGAGCAAGATCAGTTTCAGCCGGGCCCTGTCGCGGCGGGTATAGAGGCGGGTCGAGCCGTCACGCTGCGGGTTGAGAAGACCCTTGTCCTCATAGAAACGCAACGTACGCAGCGTCACCCCGTATTTCTTGGCCATTTCGCCGATGCGGACAAGCTCTTCACCGGCTTCGCTCGACATATCGTTGGTGTTGGCCGCGGCTTGGCCGGGCGAAATAAGTTTCATGGTCACTGGCTTTCCCCGTCTGGTGGCGTCGCGGTCGCGGACCTTGCGTCGCCTGAGTGAAAGCGGGGGCGTGCTTCCACTCGTGGTTTCAACAAACAAATCGCAAACGGCGTAATCCGCTCGTTTACGTTTACGTCAATGCTATATCGATAGCCGCCTCACGACGCAAGAGCGTTCTGGGCTTAGAACTTTATGCCGCAGCGGCTATCGGACGATCCCGAAAATCGCAGTCGATCTCGAAAAGGACCCTGCGGCAGATCAAAATTCTACAGCGTCCTTTGTGCGTCCAAAAAGACACGCGGGGCCATCGGAAGCCAGTCGACAAAGTTGCAACTTCTTAAGCTTGGTTAACGCGTTGTTTACCACGTTGGGGCGAAATGTGCGCATGTCGGTTACCCGTGTCTATCCTGTATTGAATTTTTCACGGTTTTTCGGAGCGCGGGTAAGACCCGGGAAGCTCGTCTTCCACTGCAACAAGCCAAGCGGTCGCCTTCGTCCCGGCAGGACTTTGGGAACCTGGTGAAAGCCAGCAATTCTGAAACGGGCGCATTGATGAACAGCAAGCGGTCCTACCTCGATACACTCAACGCCGGCAGGCAACGCAGGCCGCACACGACGCTTGAAGAGCTCAACCGCTCGCTGGAAACTCTGGAGCAGCGGCTGGAGCGGACGCGCGAGGAGACGGCAAGCCGCCCCGATCTACGCCGACCAGCGGCAGAACCGCGCTATCCCAGTGCCCAACCCTATGGCCAGCAACGCCTGTATGAGGACCCGCGCGAGGCGCAGCGGCCGAAAGGTCCGGCAGCGACTTTCGACCAGAATTACCAGGCGATCGCCCGCGATATCGACCGGGTGCGCGGCCAGGAGGACGGCGTCGCCCTGGCCGGCAAGATCGCCGGCGAACTGCGCGGCCTGCGCGAAGAGCTGCGCCAGCAGATGACCTCCGGCCTGCAAAGCGAGTTCGACGCACTGCGCAAGAATATTGAGCGGGCCTTCCAGTCAAATGGCGGCGGCAAGCGCAGCGCCGAACTCGGCGTCGAGTTCGAGCGGCTTTCCGGCGCCATCCAGACACTGGCCGAAAAAAGCGACGACAGAAGCGTCAATATGCTGCGGCTCGAGCTTGAGCAGGTCAAGGCCGCTCTCGACACGCTGGCGCGCGAGGAGAGCGTGCAGGCGGTCGGCCGCCGCTGGGACGATTTCGACCGCCGCTGGAGCGCCTTCGAGGACCGCGTCGACGCCGATCAGCGCAAGCGGTCCGACGCGCCCGGCCTGTCGGCGCTGACCGAGCGGCTCGAACAGATCAGCAATGCCGTCAGCAATCTGCCGGAATCGCTGTCGCTGCGCTCGCTCGAGGAAAAGGTCCGCACGCTTGCCGGAGCGGTCGATCATTTCGCCCGCCAGCAGGACAATCGCGGCAGCGACACATTCAGCCAGATCGACGAGCGGCTCGACGAGATTTCCCGCGCGATCGTCGCCTCGACGGTTGCCGCGCAAGCCAATTCGTTCGACCCGGAGCCCTTCGAACGCATCGAGAAGCGGATTGATTCTCTGGCCCAGCAAATCGAAGAAGTGTCGCAAGATCGTCCGGGCCGGGAGGTCATCGACCGCCTCAACACATTGTCGAGCCGCGTGGACGAGCTGGCCGGCCGAGCCAATCTGCCGGAACAGGCGATGGAACGCCTTGCCAGGCAAGTCGCGCTTATCGCCGACAAGATCGACCACGCACCTGCCATGCCCGACGCCGACTACATCTTCCAGGGGCTCGAGCAGCGCTTCGACGTGCTGTCCAGCATGATGGAACGTCGCCAGGGCGACGCCATCGAACAAGGCAACATGCTGTTTCGCGATCTCGAGCGCCGGCTGGACGAGGTCGCCGACAGGCTGGACCAGCGCATGCCGCAGGTCGACAGCGCCGGCATCATGGATGCCATCGACGCCCGCTTCACCGCGCTGGCCAAGCGGATGGAGACGCGCGTTCCAGATCCTGCCAACGAGGCGGCGATCCGCGGCCTGGAGAGCCGGCTCGAAGACATCTCAAGCCGACTGGATTCGTCCGCGGCACAAGTCGCCAGCATCGACCCGGCGTTGATCCGCAGCCTCGAAGCGCAGGTCGCCGGCCTGACGGCGCATCTTTCCAAGCCCGGCACGCCGCTGCCGGAATTCGACGACATCAGCCCGCGTCTCAACGAAATCGAGAAGTCGCTGGCCGGAACCCGCGATTCCATCCTCGGCGCGGCGCGCGAGGCAGCCGAGAGCGCCGTCCGCTCGCTGGCCGGATCAAGCGCTAACACGGCGGCCGTTACCGGCCTCGCCCAGGATCTGAAGACGCTCGAGGCGCTGACGCGCCGTTCGGACGAGCGCAATTCGAGGACGTTCGAGGCTATCCACGATACGCTGCTCAAGATCGTTGACAGGCTTGGTTCACTCGAGACCGGCGAACCGGCAAGCGCCGAGTTGAGCAAACGCTCCGGCCGGGTATCCAAGATCTCGGTGCAGGACGCACCGTCGATGGACATCGACCAGCCGCTGCCGTTAACGGGCAACATGGCCGATCTCGACGGCCGCGCCGCGGCGCTCGTGCGCGACGAGCCAGGTCCGCGTACGCCGGCCGAGGCCGCCGCTGCAGCCGCCCTGGCGGCTCTCGGCTCAGACACGACGCGTGAAAAAACCGAGCAGGGCGGCGGCAGGAAATCGATGTTAGGCGGGCTGGCGCGCGCCTTGAAGGGCAAGAAGGAGGCCGAGATGCCGCCGCTGGCCGGCTCGGCGGCGAGCGCCGAGATACCGAGCGTCGATCTCGACGAGCCCCTCGACCCCAAGCTCGCCAACCGGCCACTGGAACCCGGCTCCGGTGCACCCGATCTCAACGCCATCATGAAGCGTGTGCGCGACGAGCGCGGGCAGCCGGCCCGGGAAGGCGGCGCCGAAGCGGCGAAATCGGACTTCATCGCGGCAGCCAGACGGGCGGCACAAGCGGCGGCCGCCGAGGCGGACGCCCTCAAGCGCCAGTCGACGATGAAAGGCCCGGTCAAGGCGCTCAGGATCGGCGACCTGCTCAAGGCGCGGCGCAAACCGATCCTGATGGGGGCAATTGCGATCATGCTGGCGCTTGCCGGCCTGCAACTGGGCAAGGCCTTCTTCTCCGACCCGGTCGAAGTCGCCAGCAATGATGCGGCGCCGCCCGTGGCCGCACAGCCGGTGGAGACTGCATCGGCCAGCGTTGCCAGCGAGCCGAAGGCGGACGCGCAGACGGCAGCGCAGGATAGCGCGCCGTCCCCCACCGTCAGGCAGGCAGACCCATCCACTGCGATGACCAAGGACGACGCGGCGGCGCAAACCGCCCCCGCCACGCCGGCAACCGAAGCATCGACGGCGCCCGCGGCCTCCGCGGCAGCTCCTGACCTGGCGGCGCCAGACACCACGGCCGCAGTGCCCGCGCCGGCAGCGGCGACGGCCAGCGACGCCGAGCCAATGGCTGCCGCGCCTGCTACCACCACCGCTGCGGCGCAGGACACGACCGGCACGGTGCCGCCGGCGGATGCTGCCGCGGCGGCAGGCGTTGCCAAGATCGACGTTCCGGCCGGTGTCGGTCCGGCCGCCCTGCGCGATGCAGCGGCCGGCGGCGACGCCAAGGCGCTGTTCGAGATCGGCTCGCGCTACGCCGAGTCGCGCGGCGTCAAGGAAGACATGGCGGCGGCCGCCAAATGGTATGAGAAGGCTGCCGAACTCGGTTTCGCACCGGCAGAATACCGCATCGGCAATTTCTACGAGAAGGGCATCGGCGTCGCACGCGACATCAAGAAAGCGAAGACCTGGTATCAGCTTGCCGCAGAGCAGGGCAACGCCAGCGCCATGCACAACCTGGCCGTGCTGTTTGCGATGGCGGCGGATGGCGTGACCGACAATGAATCGGCCGCGCACTGGTTCCAGGCGGCGGCCGATCTCGGCGTCAAGGACAGCCAGTTCAATCTCGGCATTCTGGCGGCGAAAGGCGTCGGCATGAAGCAGAACCTCGAGGAGAGCTACAAATGGTTCGCGCTCGTCGCCAAGGCCGGCGACAAGGATGCTGCGGCCAAGCGCGACGAAATCGCCAAGGCGCTGAGGCCCGAGCAGTTGGAGCGTGCGCGGGCCGCGGCTGAGCTGTGGAAGGCCAAGCCGCTCGATCCGGCAGCCAATTCGGCCGACATTCCTGAATCGTGGCAGGACGGCACGCCACAGACGACCGCCGGCATCGACATGAAGAAAGCGGTCCAGAACATCCAGCGCATTCTCAACAAGAACGGCTACGAAGCCGGCAACCCCGACGGCATGATGGGCCAGAAAACCAAGAACGCGATCATGGCCTTCCAGACCGACAACGACATGAAGGCAACCGGCGCGATCGACGAAAAACTGGTCAAGGCGCTGCTTGCGCGCAAATAACGGCAGATGCGTCGTTTCCGCGACGCCCTTGCCACAGATTTGCCTGTTAACTGATTGAGTTGTTTTTTGTTTCGGCGGCGCAGCGAAGTTTGACTTCACCGCCCGGCCGGCGCAAGAACGAGATACCCTTCTGACGCAAAATGCCCGCAACGGTTGCATTCGCCAGGAGGCAAACTGATCGAGACTGACGGGTGGGCATCTATCTCCCGATCGCGGAAATTTCCGTCAACGTCTTCGTGCTGCTGGCCATGGGTGCGGCGGTGGGTTTCCTGTCGGGCATGTTCGGCGTGGGCGGCGGCTTTCTCATCACCCCGCTGTTGATCTTCTATAATATACCGCCGGCGATCGCGGTCGCCACCGGCGCCAACCAGGTCATCGCTTCCTCCTTCTCCGGCGCCTTGTCGCACATGAAGCGCGGCACGCTCGACTTCAAGCTTGGCGGCGTGCTTTTGGCCGGCGGCATCGTCGGCTCGACCGGCGGCATCTATGTCTTTGCGTTCCTGCGCCGACTCGGCCAGCTCGACCTGTTCATCTCGCTGCTCTACGTCGTGCTGCTCGGCACCGTCGGCGGGCTGATGCTGGTCGAGAGCGTCAATGCGCTGCGCGCCACCCGCAGCGGCGCCGCACCGGTGTTGAAGAAATCCGGCCAGCACAATTGGATCCACCGCCTGCCGCTGAAGATGCGGTTCAGGGCCTCGAAGCTCTTCGTCAGCGTCATTCCGGTTCTTGGCCTGGGCGCGGCGATCGGCTTTCTGTCGTCGATCATGGGTGTCGGCGGCGGCTTCATCATGGTGCCGGCCCTGATCTATCTTTTGAAAGTGCCGACCAACGTCGTCATCGGCACCTCGCTGTTCCAGATCATCTTCACCTCGGCCTACACCACGCTGGTCCACGCCACCACCAACCAGACGGTCGACGTCATGCTCGCCTTCCTGTTGATGGCAGGCGGTGTCGCCGGCGCGCAATATGGCGCCAAGGCCGGTCAGAGGTTGCGCGGCGAGCAACTCAGGGCGCTGCTGGCGTTGCTGGTGCTGGCGGTCGCCATCCGGCTCGCCATCGGTCTTTTCGTCACGCCGCCCAATCTCTATTCGCTGTCCGGCGTGGGCCTGAGCTGATGGCTGGCTTGAGGACGATCGCGGCCGCCGCCTTGCTGTCGCTGCTGGCCGCTGCGTCACCGGTAAAGGCGCAGACGCCACTAACCGAAAATATCCAGATCGGCCTTTCCACCGACAATGTCTCGATTACCGCCGGCTTTTCCGGCGCCGACCTGACCATCTTCGGCTCGCTGGAAAATGCCGATCCGCTTGTCGCGCGGCAAGGGCGCTACGACGTGATCGTCGTGCTGGAAGGTCCGGCCCGGCCAGTCGTCGTGCGCCGCAAGGACCGGGTGCTCGGCGTCTGGGTCAATCTGGAGTCGGAGACCTTCGAAAACGTACCGGTCTCCTATTCGGTGGCGACGACGCGGCCGCTGCAGGACGTCACCGATCCGAACAGCTACAAGCAGCTGTCGCTCGGCGCCTCCAACCTCTATTTGCAGCCGGCCGACGCCGGCGACAGCCCGGCGACAATCGAGGAATTCACCGCCGCGCTGCGCGAACGCAAGGCGGCGACCGGCCTCTACAGCGAGAATGTCGGCGGCGTTCAGTTCCTGTCGCAGAACCTGTTCCGGGCCACCGTCAGGCTTGCTCCCAACGTTCCAGTCGGCACCCACAAGGCCCGCGCCTTCCTGTTCAAGAGTGGCCTGTTCATCAAGGAAAGTTCCGCCCAGCTCGAAATCCGCAAGTCCGGTTTCGAACAGTCGATCTTCCGCGTCGCGCACGACTATTCCTTCCTCTACGGTGTCTTTGCCGTGTCGCTAGCCATGTTGACGGGCTGGCTCGGAAGGCTGGTCTTCAGGAAAGACTAAACTCTCGTAAAAGTGGTTTCCCTTTCCGAGGGTATGGGCTAGACCGCGACCCCGGCCCGACCGGACACGAGCTGCTGCTCCCCAAATCAGAATACAGGAACGCAGGATGCGACCAGCATTTGCCGGGATCGACTTCGGCACTTCGAATTCCACCGTGAGCATGATCAGGAACGGGCAGCCGCGGCTGGTGGCGTTGGAAGACGGCCAGGTTACGCTGCCCAGTGCGGTGTTCTTCAATTTCGAGGATAACCGCACCTATTTCGGGCGGCGCGCCATCGCCAACTATACGGACAGTATCGAAGGCCGCTTGATGCGTTCACTGAAGAGCGTGCTCGGCAGCTCGCTCGCCCACGAAAAGACGCGCATCAAGGCGCGCTCGATCGGATTCATGGAGATTGTCGGCCTGTTCATCGGTCACCTGAAAAGGAAGCTGGAAGAAGACGCCCATGACACGGTAGAGAGCGTGGTGCTGGGACGGCCCGTGCAGTTCGTCGACGACGATGCCGAGGCCGACGCCAAGGCGGAGCACGAACTCGAAAATGCCGCTCGTGCCCAGGGCTTCAAGCACATCGCCTTTCAGTTCGAACCGATTGCTGCGGCACTTGACTACGAACAAAAGGTGACGCGCGAGGAACTGGCGCTGATCGTCGACATGGGCGGCGGCACGTCCGACTTCTCAATCGTGCGGGTCTCGCCCGAGCGCGCCCGCTCGTTCGACCGCAAGGACGACATCCTGGCCAGCCGCGGCATCCACATCGGCGGCACCGACTTCGACCGGCTGTTGAGCATCGCCCATGTGATGCCGCAGCTCGGCTATTTGACGCCAACCAAGGATGGCAAACGTAATCTGCCGGCGAGCTACTTCATCGACCTGGCGACATGGCAGCGCATCAATCTGGTCTATACCGCAAGGGCGATGACGCATCTGCGCCAGATCCGCTATGAGGCGGAACGCGCAGACCTGGTCAACCGCTTCATCCACATCGTCGAGCATCGTTACGGCCATGCGCTGGCGGCGCTGGTCGAAAAGGCCAAGATCGAGCTGACGGACCGATCGTCCGCCGATGTAGAGGTCGCGCTGCCCGAGGTGAGGTTCACGGCAGAAATCACGCGCAAGGGTCTCGAAGCCACCATCGCTCGGGATATTGAGCGCGTTGCAGCTACCGTCGAGCAGACCGTCCGCGACGCGCAGGTGAAGCCCTCCGACATCACCGCGGTATTCCTGACCGGCGGATCGACCGCGATCCCGTTAGCCAGGCAGCAGATCCTGGCTCTGGTGCCGCAGGCGTCGGTAATCGAAGGCGATGTGTTCGGCTCGGTCGGGCTCGGGCTGGCACTCGACGCGCAGCGGAAGTTCGGCTGATCCATTTTGTTTTAGCCGCATTTCTGCGACGCCAAGTGATTCCACTTGGCTGCAAAATGTTCTAGAGCGGCGCGGCTTTCTCAGCTTGCCCGCTGAGATGTGCCTTGAGCGCCATCTGAGCCAGACTTGGCTGCCGGTCGCGATGCGTGATCATGGCAAATTCGCGCTTCGGCAGATCGATCGGCACGGAACGCAGGCTGCCTTCGGCGACCGCGCGCGTGACGACGAGTTCCGAAATGATGGTGGCGCCGGCGCCGGCCTCGACCGCCTGGCGAATAGCCTCATTGCTCGGCAACACCAGGAATATCTGCAGATCCGCGAACGAAACCCCGTCGCGTCGAGCAAGGTCCTCCAGCGCCTCGCGCGTGCCCGATCCGCTTTCGCGAATGATCCAGCGAAGCCTGCCAAGGTCGGGATGCCCAAGCGAAACTTCGGCGACCTCGGGGTGCGAGCGCGCCACAACCAACATCATGCGATCGATATCGACCTTTGCCCGCCGCAAAATGTCGGATTCGGTGCGCCCCTCGACCAGGCCAAAATCGGCTGCGCCATCAAGGACATCGGTCTCGACCTGCCGGGTGTTGCCGATGCTCACGCTCAGCCTGACGGCGGGATAGGCTTCGTGGAAGGAGGCCAGCCGGCGCGGCAGCCAATAGCTGGCGATGGTCTGGCTGGCGGCAATCGAAAGACTGCCGGTGATCGTCTGCGAGACATGCTCCAGCACATTGTGGGCGGCCGCAGCTCGCTCGAGGACCGCCTTGGCCTCGGGCAGAAACCGGCGCCCGGTCTCGGCGAGCTCGATGTTGCGGCCCACTCGGTTGAACAACTGTACGCCGTGCTGCTGTTCGAGCGAGCGGACCGCGGCGGACGCGGCCGACTGTGAAATGCCTAACAACTCGGCCGCTTTGGTCATGTGCGCCCGTTCGGCGACGGCGACGAAGATCCGTAGTTGGTCCAGAGTCATGCCGACACTAAGAAGCAAATCCGATTGGAATTACAAGAGCAAGTTGTTAGACAGATTGATTTCTTTGTTCTAAATTTTGGCCCGAAATTGGAAAAAAGTCGCGCCAGAGCAGTCGAGGGTAGAAATTGGTGGGGCTGTTCAAATCCGTGTTTGCGCACTGGACCCGCAGCCTGCGGCGGCGTCTCGTGGGTGAACGCTATCGGCCGGAACAACATTACATGCGCGGCCCAGGCCCGAAGACGAGAGCCAAGGCCGCGGAACGCAAAAACCTCGCCGGATCATGACCAACAAACCGCTGCGCGGCGCCAACTCAGCACCATCACAACGGCCGCTCGCCGATACGCGCGCGCCCGCTGAAGGCGACGGCGTCGATACTTCGCCTGATGTCTCCGACAGCATCGCCAAGACCACCTGCTACATGTGCGCCTGCCGCTGCGGCATCGACGTCCACATCAAGGACGGCAAGGTCCGCTACATCAACGGCAACAAGGATCATCCGGTCAATCGCGGCGTGCTGTGCGGCAAGGGCAGCGCCGGCATCATGCAGCATTACAGCCCGGCCCGGCTGAAGAAGCCGCTACTGCGCACCGGCCCGCGCGGCTCGGGCGAGTTCCGCGAAATCGAGTGGGAGGAAGCTTTGTCGATCGCGACAGAACGGCTTTCGAACATCCGCCGAACCGATCCGAAGAAACTCGCCTTCTTCACCGGCCGCGACCAGTCGCAATCGCTGACCGGTTGGTGGGCGAGCCAGTTCGGCACGCCGAACTTCGCCGCCCATGGCGGCTTCTGCTCGGTGAACATGGCAGCCGGCGGCCTCTACACGATCGGCGGCTCGTTCTGGGAGTTCGGCGAACCCGACTGGGACAATACCAGATATTTCATGCTGTTCGGCGTCGCCGAGGACCACGATTCCAATCCGATCAAGATCGGCCTCGGCAAGCTCAAGGCGCGTGGCGCCAAGGTGGTTTCCATTAATCCGTGCCGCACCGGCTACAACGCCATTGCCGACGACTGGATCGGCATCCGGCCCGGCACCGACGGCCTGTTCGTGTTCGCCCTCATCCATGAATTGCTGAAGGCCGGCCGTGTCGATCTCAACTACCTCTTGCGCTACACCAACGCCCACGGCCTCGTCATCCAGGAACCTGGTGCCGCCGATGACGGTCTGTTTGCGCGCGACGGTGACGGCAATCCGCTGGCTTGGGACAGGGTGGCGAAGACGCCTGTCAATGCCAGCGATGCCGACGCAAAACCGGCGCTGACCGGCAGCTTTCTCGTCGACGGTCGCCGCTGCGTGCCGGTCTTCCAGCTCATCGCCGACCGCTATCTGGACGAGAGCTATTCACCCGAGGCGGTCGCTAGCCGGTGCGGCATCTCCGCCGACACGATCCGACGCATTGCTGCAGAACTCGCGCATGTCGCCTTCGAACAGCAAATCGAGCTGCCGGTGGCCTGGACGGACTGGGCCGGCCGCCGGCACGAGACCATCAAGGGCCGGCCGGTGTCGATGCATGCGATGCGCGGCATTTCGGCCCATTCGAACGGCTTTCACTCTTGCCGCGCGATCCATTTGCTTCAGGTGCTACTCGGCACGGTGGATGTGCCGGGCGGATTTCGCTTCAAGCCGCCTTATCCCCGTTCGGTCCCGCCGGGGCCGAAGCCCGCCGGCAAGAATGTGAGGCCGATGACGCCGCTCGAAGGCATGCCGCTCGGCTTCGTCTGCGGGCCGGAGGACCTGCTGATCGATGAAGGCGGCAAGCCTGTTCGTATCGACAAGGCCTACTCCTGGGACGCGCCGCTGGCCGCACACGGGCTCATGCACACGGTCATCCGTAACGCCTGGGCCGGCGATCCCTACAAGATCGACACTTTGTTCATGTACATGTCCAACATGGCTTGGAACTCGTCGATGAATACGGTCGAGACGATGGCGATGCTGACCGATATCGATGCGTCGGGCGAGTACAAGATCCCGTTCATTATCTATTCCGACGCTTATTATTCCGAGACCGTGCCTTTTGCCGATCTGGTGCTGCCGGACACCACCTACCTCGAGCGGCATGACTGTATCAGTCTGCTCGACCGGCCGATCAGCCACGCCGACGGGCCGGGCGACGCCATCCGCCATCCCGTCGTCGAGCCGGACCGTGACGTCAGGCCGTTCCAGACGATTCTGATCGAACTCGGCGCGCGGCTCGGCCTGCCCGGCTTCGTCGATGACGACGGCTCCGCCAAATACCGCGACTATGCCGACTACATCGTCAATCACGAGCGCACGCCAGGTGTCGGTCCGCTCGCCGGCTGGCGCGGCAAGGACGGGACCTCGGTCGGCAAGGGCGAGGTCAATCTCGACCAGTTGCAGCGCTACATCGACAATGGCGGCTTCTGGCACCAGGATTTCGCCGACGATCAGCGCTACTACAAGATGGCCAACCGCTCCTATCTCGACTTCGCCGAGAACATGGGCTTCATCCCGAAAGCCGAGCCGATCGTGTTCCAACTCTATTCCGAGCCGATGCAGCGCTTCCGCCTGGCGGCACGCGGCCATGGCGGGGTGCTGCCGCCGGAGGCGGAGCGCAGCCGCATCGAGACCTATATGGATCCGCTGCCATTCTGGTACGCGCCCTTCGAAGAGGCTGCGGTCGACAGTCAAGCCTATCCGCTCCACGCGCTGACGCAGCGGCCAATGCACATGTATCATTCCTGGGGCTCGCAGAATGCGTGGTTGCGGCAGGTCACCAGCCAGAATCGGCTGTTCGTGCACAATCGGACCGCTGCCGGCCTCGGGCTTGTCGATGACGACTGGGTGTGGATCGAGAGCATCAACGGCAGGGTCAAAGGGCAGATCAAGCTGGTCGACGGGGTGAACGTCGATACGGTGTGGACGTGGAACGCGATCGGCAAGCGGCGCGGCAGCTGGGGGCTGAAGGATGATGCGGCCGAATCCAATCGCGCCTTCCTGCTCAACCATATCATCGGCGACCAGACCTCCGCTGATGCCAGCGGCAGACGCTATTCGAATTCCGATCCGGTGACCGGCCAGGCCGCATGGTTCGACCTGCGCGTGCGCATCGTCAAATGCGCAGCCGAGGAAGCAGGCTTCACCGAACCGCAATTCGAGCGGTTCAGGCAGCCGCCGCATTTCGAGTCCTCGCCCGACAAGCTCAGTTTCGGCGCCGAATTCCGCCGGGAAAGAGAAGCTGCCGAATGACCTGCCTTCCCGCCCACACCGATAAAAAGCTCGGCCTGGTCATTGACCTCGACACCTGCGTCGGCTGCCAGGCCTGCGTTACCGCCTGCAAGGAATGGAACACCGGCGGCCATATGGCGCCGCTGACCGACATCGATCCCTATGGCGGCAATGTCGACGGTGTCTGGTTCAACCGTGTGCACAGCTATGAGCACATGACGGAGATGGGCGGGCGCACGGTGAATTTCCCGCGCTCCTGCCTGCATTGCGAGACCCCGGCCTGCGTCACCGTCTGCCCGACCGGCGCCTCCTACAAACGGGCGTCGGACGGCATCGTGCTGGTCGACGAGGACAAATGCATCGGCTGTAAATTATGCAGTTGGGCCTGTCCCTACGGCGCGCGCGAATTCGACACCGATGTCGGCGTGATGAAGAAATGCACGTTGTGCGTCGACCGCATCTACAACGACAATCTGGCGGAGGAAGATCGCGTGCCGGCCTGCGTCGCCGCCTGCCCGACCAGCGCGCGGCATTTCGGCGATCTGGGCGATCCGGCATCGGCGGTGTCGCAACTGGTGGCGGAGCGCGGCGGTGTCGATCTGATGCCGGAGATGGGCTACAAGCCGACCAACAAATATCTGCCGCCGCGCGCGCACACCACACGCGCCGCGTCGGTGCCGGCCCCGGCGCTCGAGCCGGTGCGGGCCGAAGGCGGCTTCCTTGGCTGGGTCGACCGCATGCTTTCGAACTGATCCGTGCCTTCATGCATCCAGCATTCTCCGTCGTCTTTTTCACCACCGCCACGGGCGCCGGTTACGGCCTGCTCGCGCTGCTTGGCGCGTTCGCCGGACAGGGCTTTATCCCGCCCGATTTCTGGCTTGGCCTGGTCGGCATGGGACTGGCGCTTGGTCTGATATCGGCAGGCCTGCTGTCGTCGGCCGGCCATCTCGGCCGGCCCGAACGGGCCTGGCGCGCCTTCTCGCAATGGCAGAGCTCCTGGCTGTCGCGCGAAGGCGTTGCCTCGGTCGTCACCTTCGTCCCGGCGGGACTGTTCGGCATCGGCTGGGTGTTCCTCGGTCGCACGAACGGCTGGGTGACCGTAGCCGGGTTGCTGGCTGCCATCGGCGCGATCGTCACCGTCTGCACCACCGGCATGATCTACGCCTCCCTGAAGCCGATCGCCCAATGGCACAGCCGCTTCACCTTGCCCGGCTATTTGATCTTTTCGGCGATGACCGGCAGCGTGCTGCTCAATGCGCTGCTGCAAGGTTTTGCTATCGGCTCGAATCCATTTCTGGCGGCTGCCCTATTGCTGACCGTGCTCGGCTGGGGTTTGAAACTGGCGACCTGGCGTCACAACGACAGGCTGGAAATCCCGACCAACGCCAACACCGCGACCGGACTTGCCGGCGGCATTGTGCGGTCTATGGAATGGCCGCATACCGAGGAAAACTATTTGCTCAAGGAGATGGGCTTTCGCATCGCGCGCAAGCACAGCACTAAACTCCGCCAGATCACGCAGGTGCTGGCCTTTGCTTTGCCCGCCCTGCTATTGGTCTCGGCGTTCTCCTTGCCGTGGCCGTATGCGGCGGTGCTGTCGATAGCCGCCGCAATCGCCCAATTCGCCGGCATGCTGGTCGAGCGCTGGCTGTTCTTCGCCGAGGCCAAACACACTGTGACTTTATACTACGGCAGATAGAGCGGGTTCAGCCCGGCCTGAGCATTGAGTGAGAAATTGCAAAAATGCGCTCAGTGCCGAGCATATAGGCCATCAGCGTTTCGCGGCGGAACAGCCCGGCATAGGCGCGGTCAAGCAGATTGAGCGAGCCGGTATAGGCGCCGAAGGCCGGCATGATCATGCGGCCGCCATCGCCGGCAAAGCAGCGCCGCCGCACCGAGCGGCCTTGCTGCACGATGCGGGCGCAAGGATGCAGATGGCCTGATATCTCGCCCTCCACCCTTACCGCCGAAGGCTCGTGCCGGAAGAGCAGAGAGCCGATGGCCAATTCGCGCACGGTCTCGCCTGGCAGGTCGGCCGGTGCTTCCGGGTCATGATTGCCGGCGACCCAGAACCAGTCGCGCCCGGTCATCAGCCCTTCCAGCCTTTCGCGGAAGCTCGAGTGCATGCGCGCGGCGCCGCCGCCATCATGAAAACTATCGCCCAGGCTGATGACGATCGAAGGCTGATAGTCGGCAATGACCGACTGGAGCCGGAGCAACGTGGCTCCGGTATCGTAAGGCGGAACCAACGTGCCGCGTCTGGCCAGCGACGAGCCTTTTTCCAGATGCAGGTCGGACACGGCCAGAAGCCGAAATTCGGGAAAATAGAGCACACCGCGACGGTCACAGATCGCGCGTTCGCCGGCGACATGGACAAAGCCTGCATCCGCCAGAGGCGCAGCCATGGCCGGCGCGACAGTCATTTCGTTCCCATGGCCTCCTCGACCAGCGTGGCTGCATCCATCAGCAGCGTTTCATCGGCTTCGCCGTTCACCGGCATTTTGCCGATCTCGAGCATGATCGGCACGGCGAGCGGCGAGATCTGCTCGAGGTTCTTATGCATGATTCGACCCTGGACGCGCGAGAGCATCTCGGCAAGTCTGCTGACATCCAGCAGACCGGTGGCGGCATCGGCACGCGTCGCCTGCAGCAGGATGTGGTCAGGCTCATGGCTACGCAGCACGTCATAAATGAGGTCGGTTGACACGGTCACCTGGCGGCCGCTCTTCTCCTGGCCCGGGTGGCGTTTCTCGATCAATCCCGAGATGAGCGCGCAATTGCGAAAGGTGCGCTTCAACAGCCAACTGCCGGCCAGCCAGGCTTCGAGGTCGTCACCCAGCATATCCTGATCGAAGAGCGCTGCCAGCGACGGTTTCTTCGCCCTGAACATCCGGCCCATATCGGCCAGCGACCATATGGCAAGCGCATAGTCGGTGGCGACGAAGCCGAGCGGCTTGGCTCCCGCCCTGTCGAGGCGGCGGGTGAGCAGCATGCCGAGTGTCTGGTGCGCCAGCCTGCCCTCGAATGGATAGGCCACCAGATAGTAGCGGTTGCCGCGCGGAAAGGTCTCGATCAGCAAATCGTCGCGTTTCGGCAGCACCGACCTGTCAGCCTGGAAGCGCAGCCAGTCGGCGACCTGCTCCGGCAGCTTCTTCCAGCGCTGCGGATCATCCAGCATGATGCGCACCTGCTCGGCAAGGTAAGTCGAAAGCGGGAATTTGCCGCCGCCATAGTACGGCACCTTGGCGTCGCTGCCCGGCGCGTTCGAGACGAAGCACTCATTCTCGCGGATGCCTTCAAAGCGCAGCACCTTGCCGGCGAACATGAACGTGTCGCCGTGCGTGAGGGTCTCGAGGAACGCCTCCTCGATCTTGCCGAGGACCCGGCCGCCGCGCGAAGCCGCGCCTTTCCTGCCGGCCTGGACATAGCGGACGTTGAGCGCCGGCACTTCGATGATGGTGCCGACATTCAGCCGGTATTGCTGGGCGAAGCGAGGATTGGAGACCCGCCACAGCCCGTCCTTGTTGAGACGAATACGGGCGTAACGTTCGTAGTTCTTCAAGGCGTAGCCGCCGGTGGCGACGAAATCGATGACGCGATCGAATGTCGGCCGGTCGAGATCGGCATAGGGCGCGGCCGTCCGCACTTCTTCGAACAGCGCATCGGCATGGAACGGCGCACCGCAGGCGCAGCCCAGCACGTGCTGCGCCAGCACATCGAGCCCGCCGTTGACCAGCGGCGGGGTATCCTGGGCGCCGAGATAATTGGCGTCGAGCGCCGCCCTGCATTCGAGCACCTCGAAGCGGTTGGCGGGAATGAGGATCGCCTTCGACGGCTCGTCCATACGGTGGTTGGCACGGCCGATGCGCTGTGCCACCCGGCATGCCCCCGTTGGCGCGCCAACCTGGACGACCAGATCGACGTCGCCCCAGTCGATGCCGAGGTCGAGTGTCGAGGTGGCGACGATGGCACGCAAAGCGTTCTCGCCCATCGCCTTTTCGACGCGCCGACGCTGGGCGACGTCGAGCGAGCCGTGGTGCAGCGCGATCGGCAAGGTGTCCTCATTGACCCGCCACAATTCCTGGAACAGCAACTCCGCCTGGCTGCGCGTGTTGACGAACAACAGGGTCGTCTTGTGGCGCTTGATCTCGTTGTAGATCTCCGGCGTCGCGTAGCGGGCCGAATGTCCAGCCCACGGCACGCGCTCCTCCGAATCGAGAATGGAGATCTCGGGCTTGGCGCCGCCGGTGACGACGATCAGTTCGGCCATGGGCCCCGGTGGATTCTGGCTGACCAGCCAGCGCCGCAATTCGTCGGGCTCGGCGACCGTCGCCGACAGGCCGATCGTCTGCAGGGCGGGCACAAAGCTGCGCAGCCGGGCCAGCCCGAGCGACAGGAGATGCCCGCGCTTCGAGGTCACCAGCGAATGCAGTTCGTCGAGCACGACATAGCGCAGGTCCTCGAAGAAGCGCCTGGCGTCGGGCGCGGCAATCAGCAGCGCCAATTGCTCGGGCGTGGTTAGGAGAATGTCGGGCGGCGCCAGCTTCTGCCGCTGGCGCTTGTGTGCGGGCGTGTCGCCGGTGCGGGTCTCGACGGTAACCGGCAGGCCGATCTCTTGGACCGGCTTGCCGAGATTGCGCTCGATGTCGACGGCCAGCGCCTTGAGCGGCGAGATGTAGAGCGTGTGGATGCCGCGATGCGCCTGCCCCGGCCTTCTCCTCGGCCGTCCGGCCAGTTCGGTCAGCGACGGCAAGAACCCGGCCAGCGTCTTGCCGGCGCCGGTCGGGGCGATCAGCAATACCGACTGCCCGCCCTGAGCCTTGGCCAGCAAATCAATCTGATGGGCGCGCGGCGACCAGCCTTTTTCCGCAAACCATTTGACGAATGGCTCGGGCAGGACGACGGCGGCATTCTGTTCGGCAAGGCGCGGCTGCTCTGTCACGCGCCAGACGTAGCGCGGTGACGCGCAATCGCCAAGAAGAATCAGAACAAAAGGTGATCGATTAGCGTTACGGCCGGCGAAACCCTGTCGGACCGCCATAGAGATAGCCGATGCGGGCGATCGCATCCCTCAGTCCTTCACGCGACACCAGCATGGTGTGGCCGTTGGCGTGGATCATCGTCTCTGCGTCGGTCATAACAGCGACGTGGCCTTTCCAGAACACCAGGTCGCCGCGCCGCAGCCCCGAAAAATCCGGCCGCGGATCGAGCGGTTCGCCGATGGTTGCCGCCTGCATGTCGGAATCGCGCAGCACTTGCCTGCCGGCCATGTGCATTGCCAGCTGCACCAGGCCGGAACAGTCGATGCCGAAGCCCGAGGCGCCGCCCCACAGATAGGGCGTGCCGAGAAAGCTCTCGGCAACCGCAACGTAGTCGCCAGCCGCCTCACCGACAGGCCTGAGATGGCCCGATATGACCGCCTGGCCGGACGGCAACAGCGCATAATGCGTGCCGCGCGTTTCGGCTAAGCCCGTCACCGTCACCGACGATCCCATCGACAGTTGCCCGCTCACCGGAAAGCGCAAGTCGGGTCCCGGATAGAGAAAGGTGCGCGGCACCGAAACGATATGGGTCGGCGCACGGTCCCGAGCGCCCAGTGCCGTGTCGGCGACATAACCGACATAGCCATCGCGTTCGGCCTGGATCCAGGCCCAGCCTTCGACATCCTCGAAGACGAGAATTTCGTCGCCGAACAGAAGCTGGGTGTTGACGCCGGCATCCGGCCGCGGCGCCTTGCGGATGTCGGCCACGGAAGCGGCGATGCGAGCCGGCCGGCCGGCGACGAAACGGTCGGCGGCGACCTCGCCTCTCAACCTGGCATCGGCGAGATCGGAGCGGAAGGCGTGGAGGCGGGCATCCCTGGCGGTCAAATCGGCAACTCGTTCAAATGGGCAATTTGGTCAAATGGGCAATTCTTGGGCTCTGGCAATGATAACATCGCCAAAGCGTTCGACAAAGAGCGCGCCTTCGACCGTGCGCCTGACCAGCACGTTGCGCTTGTCGAGCTCGTCGCGGTGGCGCGACACCAACTTCAGCGCTCCCATCGTGTCGAGCGCACGCGTAATCACCGGCTTGGTAACATTGAGGCGGGCGGCCAGCCCGCGCACCGTGTGTGGCGGCGGATCGAGATAGATGGTGAACAGGATCGCCGTCTGGCGCATGGTGAGATCGGGCGCGTCGTCGCGCACCTCGGACAGCACCACCTGTTGCCATAGTCGCAAGGCCTGACTTGGACGCATGATAATCGACATCCGTCCAGCATGACGGAAAATTGTTTCGGTTCCGTTTCAGTCAACACCTTCGTCGGCTATGCCCGAGGCATCAGCCGTAGCGGTTCGAAATGACACGCTCCAGCGCCCGGATGCCTTGCGCCTCGCCACCGGCAAGGCCGTGCGGGCGGTCGGACGGGTTCCAGGCGAAGATGTCGACATGCGCCCAGCCGGCGGTCTTTTCGACGAAGCGCTTCAGGAACAGCGCGGCGGTGATCGAGCCGGCGAAACCATCCGACGCGACGTTGTTGATATCGGCAATTTTCGACGCCAGCTTGGCGTCATAGGGCTTCCACAACGGCATGCGCCATAGTGGATCCTCCACTGCGACGGAGGCATCTGCCAGCTCGGATGCAAGGGCCTCGTCAACGGTGTAGAAGGGCGGCAGGTCGGGGCCGAGCGCAACACGCGCAGCGCCTGTCAGGGTTGCCATGTCGACCAGCATCTGCGGCTCTTCGTCATCGGCCAAGGTCAGGGCATCGGCGAGCACCAGCCGCCCTTCGGCGTCGGTGTTGCCGATTTCGACGGTGATGCCCTTGCGGCTCACCAGCACATCGCCGGGCCGGAAGGCGTTGCCGGCAATCGAATTCTCGACAGCGGGGATGAGCACGCGCAGCCGGACCTTCAGCCTGGCGGCCATGATCATGGAAGCGAGGCCGAGCACGTTGGCAGCGCCGCCCATGTCCTTCTTCATCAAAAGCATGCCCGAGGACGGCTTGATGTCGAGACCGCCTGTATCGAAGCAGACGCCCTTGCCGACCAGCGTCACCTTGGGGGCATTCTTCGGCCCCCAAATCATGTCGATCAGGCGCGGCGCGTCGGCAGAAGCCCGACCGACGGCGTGGATCATCGGAAAGTTGGCGGCGAGAAGATCGTCACCCTTGGTCACCGATATTTCGGCCTTGTGCGTCGCGGCCAAGGTCCGGGCGGCTTTCTCCAGCTGGCCAGGGCCCATATCGCTGGTCGGCGTGTTGACCAGATCGCGCGCCAGGAAAACGCCATCGGCGATGCGTCTGACGCGGGCGGCGTCGGCGCCCGGCGGCAGCGCGAAGCGCAGCGTCCTGCCGGGCTTCTTGCCATAGCGGGTGAAGGCATAGCTGCCCAGCGCCAGCGCGAGTGCCGTAAGCTCCGGCTCGGCCGGTGCGGACGCAAAATGCCAGTCGCCTTCGGGCAAAGCTCTCGCCAGTGCGCCGACGGCCAGTGCGCCCTCGCCGTTGCCGGTGCCGAACAGGGCTCCGGCAATCGCGCCGTTGTCGTCAGGCACGACCAGCGTCCTGCCGGCCTCACCGGAAAAGCCGTTGGCCTTGGCCCAGGCGACCGAGGATGGCGCAAGTCCGGCCGCCTTCAGAGCGTTCTTTGCCACCAGATGGACCGGCAGCGCATTGCTCAATTTTTTCTCGACAAGTTCGACGGGCATTCGCTGGTCTCCAGCCTCTGAGTCGGCGTTTCTTAACTCTCCATTAGGGTTAACAGAATATTTCTGCGGGAGGGAAGATGACCCCGTAAATGGTCACCCGCATGAACGGAGCCCTGGTACCGATGCCGACCAACCGCAGGATGAACGCCACTGCCAAAAAGCTGATCACCACGGCGTTGATGGTGGCACTTGCTGCAGGCGTTGCCGGCTGCGGAACCAGCAAGTTGACGACAGGTTCGATTTCTCGCTCAAGCGGCAAGCCGCTGGAAACAATGTCGGCGGGCGAACTGCACAATGCCACGATGGCGCTCGGGCAGTCCTACTCGAAAAACCCCAACGACAAGCGGATCGCGACAAATTATGCCGCGGCGCTGCAGATGGACGGCGACGCCGACCAGTCGCTTGCGGTGATGCGCAAGCTGGCGATTGCCTTGCCGAAGGATCGCGACGTGCTCGCCGCCTATGGCAAGGCGCTTGCCGCCAACGGACAGTTCGAGCCGGCTCTCGATGCCGTGCGCCGCGCGCAGACCCCCGAATATCCTGACTGGAAACTGGTATCGGCAGAAGCTGCCATTCTCGACCAGCTCGGCCAAAAGGACGAGGCGCGCCAGGATTATCGCAAGGCGCTGGATCTCAAGCCGAACGAACCGTCGATCCTTTCCAATCTCGGCATGTCGTACGTGCTGGAAGGCGATTTGCGCACGGCCGAAACCTATATGCGCTCGGCCGCCCAGCAGCCGAATGCCGACAGCCGCGTCCGCCAGAACCTGGCGCTGGTCGTCGGTCTACAGGGCCGTTTCGAGGAGGCCGAGAAGATCGCCTCGCAGGAGCTGTCGCCGGAACAGGCACAGGCAAATGTCGCTTATCTTCGCCAGATGCTGGCGCAGCAGAATGCCTGGAGCCAGCTCAAGGACCAGGACAAGGCAAAGCCCGCCACCAACTGACCGCTTCAAGCGCCGAACTGGTGCGAGAATTCCGCAACATGTCAACCGCAAGGAGCCGCGCTGCACCGGCAGCACGGCTTTGAATCATTTCAGCGTTTGTGGCGACGCGGCTGGCGCTACTCGCTGCTGGATTTCGGCTGGTCGCCAAAGATGCCGCGCTGACTCACCTGGATGCCGGCGGGACCCAGAATAATAGCGAACAGCACCGGGAGGAAGAACAGGATCATCGGCACGGTGAGCTTCGGCGGCAGCGCGGCCGCCTTCATTTCGGCGGCATTCATGCGCATGTCGCGGCTCTCTCCCGCAAGCACGCGCAGCGCATGCGCCACGGGCGTGCCGTAGCGCTCGGCCTGGACCAGCGCCTGGGACACCGACCTGACGGATTCCAGGCCGGTGCGGCTTGCAAGGTTCTCGTAGGCCTGCTTGCGTTCCTGCAGATAGGAAAGTTCGGCGTTGGTCAGGATGAATTCTTCCGCCAATGCTACCGATTGCGCGCCGATCTCATCGGCGACCTTGCGAAGCGCTGCTTCCACCGACATGCCGGACTCGACGCATATCAGCAACAGGTCGAGCGCGTCGGGCCACGCCATCTGAATCGACTGCTTGCGCTTGGTAGCGCGGTTGTTGACGTAGAGCACCGGCGCGTAGAACCCCGCATAGGCAACCACGATGCAAACGAACAGCTTCACGAAAAGCGGCTGCTCGGGCAGTCCTCCGAGCACGAACAGATATATCGCCGCCAATGCAAAGCCGACAAAGGGCAGGACGAGACGGAAGAAAAGGAAGCGCGTCAGCGGATTTTGCCCGCGAAAACCCGCCACTTTCAATTTCTGCAAGGTACCTTCATCCGCCAGCGCACGCCTGAGATCCAGGCGATCGACAATATTGCGCATGCCGACCGACTGTTCTTCGCGCAGGCCCTTGCGGCGGCGGTCGGCTTCGACTGCCAGCCGCGCGCGCTGCTTGGCGCGCAGATCATCGCGCTCCAGCGCCACGGATTTCATGCGCGCCTTGAGCTGGTTCCCGCCAAAGGCGGGCAGCAGCGTGAAGACGGTCGCAAACACCGCAATGCCGACCAGCAGTGCAATCAGCAGAGACGGATCGGTGAGGGTTTTGATGACGTGATCGGTCATGCACGCAAATCCTAGACTTCGAAGTTCATCATTTTGCGCATCACCAGGATACCCATCGACATCCAGACGCCGGAGCAACCGAGGATCAGATTGCCGGTGCTGGTAGTGAATAGGGGCATGATGTAGTTCGGGCTCGTCAAATAGACGAGAAAGGCAACGACGAAAGGCAACGCGCCGATAATCACGGCGGATGCCTTGGCTTCCATGGACAACGCCTGGACCTTGGCCTTCATCTTCTTGCGGTCGCGAAGCACGCGCGAAAGATTGCCCAGCGCTTCGGAAAGATTGCCGCCGGCCTGAGACTGGATCTGGATGACGATGCCGAAGAAGCTCGCCTCGGTGCACGGCATTGTTTCGGGCATGCGCATGGCCGCGTCGGGGATCGACAAACCCATTTGCTGCGAATCGACGATGCGGCGGAACTCGGTCTTGACCGGCTCGGGGGATTCAATGGCGATCAGGCGCACGGCGTCGTTCAGCGGCAGGCCGGACTTTACCGCACGCACGATGATGTCGAGCGCGTTCGGAAATTCGTTGAGGAATGCCTTGACCCGGCGCGCGCGGAGAAACGAGACGAACCAGCGCGGCAGACCCAAGGCGCCTACCAGCAGCGCGCCTGGCAAGACCAGCAGCGGCGCGCCGATGAAATAGGCAAGAGCCGTCAAGACGATGCCGCAGACCGCCGAGTAGACATAGAAGCGCTCAAGCGAGATCTTCATGCCGGCCTGGCGGATTTGGATCTTCAGCGGTGGTTTCTTGACCAAGCTCTGATTGGACTTTTGTTTTTGGTCGAGATCCTTCAGCGAATCCTGGACGGATTTGCGACGCTTGGCCGCTTCCGCCACGCGATCGCGCGAAGCCTTGACGACGGAACGATCCGTCTCGGCGGTCTTGATCGATTCAAGCCGCTTGCCGACCTGCTTTTCGGTGCTGATCCGGTTGACCAGGAAAGCATAGGCCACCGCGCCAGCGCTGAAGCCGGCGAGCACGACGAATGCCAATACGGTGCCGTCAATTCCAAACATCGACCCTGGCCCCCACGCTTCCAGACGGATCAGTCAGCGCGTTTCTCCATCGCCTCGAGCGCAACGGCGAGGCGCTGCTCCTCGCCATAGTAGCGGGCGCGCTCCCAGAAATGCGGACGGCCGATGCCAGTCGACACGTGCTCGCCCAGCAGCCTGCCGTTCGCGTCCTCGCCCTTGATGTTATAGAGAACGATGTCCTGGGTGATGATGACGTCGCCCTCCATGCCGATCACCTCGGTGATGTGGGTGATGCGCCGCGATCCGTCGCGCAGGCGTGCGGCCTGTATGATCACGTCGACAGAGCCGACGATGATTTCGCGTACGGTTTTTTGCGGCAGCGTGTAGCCGCCCATGGCGATCATCGACTCTATGCGGTTGAGGCATTCGCGCGGGCTGTTCGAGTGGATCGTTCCCATCGACCCGTCATGGCCAGTGTTCATCGCCTGCAGGAGGTCGAACACTTCGGGTCCGCGCACTTCACCGACGATGATGCGTTCGGGCCGCATGCGCAGGCAGTTCTTGACCAGGTCGCGCATGGTCACTTCGCCCTCGCCTTCGAGGTTGGGCGGACGGGTTTCGAGACGCACCACATGCGGCTGCTGCAATTGCAGCTCAGCCGAGTCCTCGCAGGTGATGACGCGTTCATCGCGGTCGATATAGTTGGTCAGGCAATTGAGCAGCGTCGTCTTGCCGGAGCCGGTACCGCCCGAGATGACGATGTTGCAACGGACACGGCCGATGATCTTGAGAATCTCGGCCCCTTGCGGCGAAATCGAGCCGAACTTGACCAGTTGGTCGAGTGTCAGCTTGTCCTTCTTGAACTTGCGGATGGTAAGTGCGGTGCCGTCGATGGCCAAGGGCGGTGCGATGACGTTGACACGGGAGCCATCAGGAAGACGCGCGTCGCAAATCGGGCTTGATTCATCGACGCGGCGGCCAACCTGGCTGACGATACGCTGGCAGATGTTGAGGAGCTGCTGGTTGTCGCGGAAGCGGATGCCGGTCTGCTCGACCTTGCCGTTGACTTCGATGTAGACGTTCTTGGAACCGTTGACCATGATGTCGGCAATATCGTCGCGGGCAAGCAGTGGCTCCAGCGGCCCGTAGCCCAAAACGTCGTTGCAGATATCCTCGAGAAGCTCTTCCTGCTCGGCGATGGACATCGCGAAATTCTTGATCGCGATGATGTCGTTGACGATGTCGCGGATTTCTTCGCGCGCGCTTTCGGGATCGAGCTTGGCGAGCTGCGACAGGTCGATCGTGTCGATGAGTGCGGAGAAGACCTGGCTTTTGGTGTCGTAATAGCTCTCGCTGCGCTCGCGCTGAAGCCTTTTCGGCTCCGGCGCCAATGGCGGCGGCTCGACCGCACGGCGAACCGGCGGCGCGGCAGGCGCGCCGGACGGCGGCAGTGTCGCGGGCCTGGCAGCTACCGCCGCTTCCACAGGGTTCGCGGCCGCCGGCGCTGCAGGCGTGGGTGCTGGCTGACGGAATTCCGGGATGGTCCGGTTGCCGTCGTCGCTGCCTCTTTTACCAAACATAATCGCTTACCAATTCCACCGCTGAGGCGTCACTTCTTGTTGCCCGAAAGCTTGCCGAGCAGGTTGCCGAGGCCAGCCTTTTTCTTCACCTTAATTTCGCTGCGCCCTGTCAGCACATGGGCGATCTCGTTGATCAAGGCGACGACCGGGCTCTTGGCATCCATTTCACCGAGCATACGTCCGTTGTTGGCGGCATTTCCGAACAAAAGCGGCTCGAATGGGATGACCGACATCGGCGATAGGCCGAGCGATTCGGAGAAGTCGGACGGCGTAATCTCGGGACGTTTCGGCACACCCGCCTGATTGATCACAAGCTTTGGCGCAGGATCGTTCGGACGAAGCCGCTTCAGCATGTCGACCAGGTTCTTTGTGTTGCGCAGATTGGCCAGTTCGGGCGTCGCCGTGATGACGATCTCGTCGGCCTTTACCAGCGTGTTCTTGGTCCAGCCGGCCCAGACGTGAGGAACATCGAGTACGAGGAGCGGCGCGCTACGCTGGGCTATGTCGATAAGCTGGGTGAAAGCGTCGGGATCGAAATCATAGACCCGCTCCAGGGTCGAAGGTGCCGCAAGCAGCGACAGGTGCTCGGCGCATTGGGCGAGCAGCCGGTCTAGATAGACCTCGTCGACGCGTTCCGGCGAGAAGACCGCCTCGGCAATGCCTTGCGCCGGGTCCTGGTCGAAATTGATGTTGGCCGTTCCGAAGGCGAGGTCGAGATCGGCGACAACCACTTCGGATTTGAAAAGGGACGACATCGCCCAGGCCACATTATGGGCTACGGTCGAGGAGCCGACGCCGCCCTTGGCGCCGATGAAGGCAATCGAGCGGCCGATTGGCTCAGCTTCCGGATCAACGAAGATCGAGGACACCACGCTGACGATGTCGGCCATCGATACCGGCGCAATGACATATTCGGAAATGCCCGAACGGATGAGTTCGCGGTACAGGCCGACATCGTTGTAGTGGCCAACAACCACCACCTTGGAACTCGGATCACAATGTTCGGAGAGCTGGGCGAGCTGTTCCAGCAACAGCTTCGGCTCGCTGCGCGATTCAAGCAGGATCAGGTTCGGTGTCGGCGCCGACTGGTAGAATTCGATAGCGGTGGGGATGCCCCCCATATGCACTTTCAGATGGGCCTTGGCCATGCGGCGATCCTCGCCGGCGCGCTCGACCGGATTGGCTACGCCTTCGGTCTCGCAAAATGCCTGGATCGAAATGCGTGGGATCGGCCGCAACGCCTGCATCGCGGCAATATCCTGTTCCGAGGTTTCGCCGCCTGCTACCTCTGTGTCATAGGCAAGATTGCTCATTGTCATCTCTTTCCGTGACTTGCGCGGCTTAGGGTCTGTTGAGCCTCAACACTCGTTAATATTCGACTTCCGAATTGCCGAGGAATTCATCCGAAATACCTCTGTCACGATAGATGTCGATCACTCCGCTCCGATTTGCCGCGTCGATGGGTGTCTGCTTGCGCGGCCCGATCAGATCGGCCGGATTGGCCATCTGGGCGGCAAGATTGTTCTGATACGAACAACCGAAATCGGCATAGTGCTTGTTTTCCGAAGTCTCCAGCAGGTCTTCGGGCCAGCGGCCGCATTTATCCGTCTGGGCCTTCACCGAGACAAAGGCGACACGGACCGGCGCGGACGCTTCGGCCGAAACGGACTGATAGGATCGCATCGCAATCCGGTTGCGGCTGATACCACTGGCAATGGCAAGCCTGGCGAAATCGCGGCCGGCCGCAGCCGCTGCGATCTCGTTGGCCGAACCGCTCGGGATTTCGATCGTCAGCACCGGAGCGGCGCTCTTGTCGTATCCGTCCAGGAAACCCAGGAGCGTGTCGCGCTGGGATCTGGTCATGCCCCGGTCGCCGGCGCCGACCGGAAGGTCGATCTTCTGGATCTTCTCGGCGATGACGATCGGATGAGTGGTGCGATAGTCGTCCGGTATGGCACCGACCGTGACGCTGTCGCGATTGGCGCACCCGGCCAGCGATGCCGCGATCGCGATTGCCAGGAGCGGAACGGCCGGCCGCCAGATCCGCGAGCGGCCGGACCGCATCGCCGCGGTGATCGCCCTTGTCTTCGATGCTGACTGAGACATGTCCGCTTCCCCGCTTACTTGTAGATGAAGCCGACAACGCCGTGATAACGGCCATTGGGCTTGTCGGTCTGCATGGTGCCGTAGACACGGTTGACGCGGCCAAGGAACATGCCGGCGCCGTCGCTGGCGGCGTTGAAATTGTCATCCGGCTTGGCAAGCTCGTTGCGCGCCACCGGCTTCACCAGATAGGGCGTGATAATGATGACGAGCTCAGTCTCGTTGCGGACGAAATCCCTGCTGCGGAACAGCGTGCCGAGCACCGGTATCTTGGTCAGGCCGGGCAGCCCGGCGACCGCCTGCCTGATGTCGTCGCGGACAAGACCGGCGATCATCATGGAACCGCCGGAGGGCAGTTCCACCGTAGTGTCGGCCAAGCGTTTGCGGATCGACAGAAAAGTGGTGCCGGGCAAGTCACCAACGCCTTCGAGCACTGAGGCGCCTTCGGTCGTGGGTTCCGAAACCGATGTCCTCACTTTAAGACTAATGCGGCCCGCCGAGAGCACGACCGGCTGGAATTCGAGCCCAATTCCATATTCAAGGCGTTCGTGCTCGTAGGTAGTCTGGCCCGTTTGATTGTCGTTTGAAACGTTGCTTGATCGGCCGGTGATGATATTGAATTCGCCGCCGACCTTGAACGTCGCCTTCTCGCCCGAAACGGCGGTGAGAGTCGGCTCGGCCAGCGTCTTCATGACGCCGCTTTGCTCCATAGCGTTTATGTATGCTTGAAGCGTCGAGGTGCCGATCGAGGCCCCCGAAAATTGCGACAGTGGTTTTCCCAATCCATATGCGGGGGTGCTGAAGGACTTCCAACTAATACCGTTGCTGCTGCCGTCGCCCATCATGTTGACGCCGAGTTGCTTCATCACCGAGCGGCTGACTTCGGCAACTGTCACCTTCAACGTCACCTGGTCGTCGCCGATGATCTGCAGCAGGTTGACGATCTGGCTGACGCGGCGCTCGGCATCCGGATTGTCGATGGCGACGCCGGCTTCTGCCGAGCCGCCGGCAGCGGTCTGCGAATATTGTCCCGTGGTCGCCTCGCCGCCGGACACGAAGATGTTCGCCAGGTCTTGCGCGCGCTTGGCGTCCAGAGGAGTGTCCACGGTTCCGGTCAGAACGACGTTGTCGTTCAGCAACTCGACCTTGACCTCCGATGACGGGATGAAGCGCTTGATATAATCCTCCAGCCCGGCAACGTCGCGTTCGACCGCCAGATCTAGGCTGACGATCTGCTCGCCATTCGGGCCAAAGACGAAGATGTTGGTCTCGCCGACCGCCTTTCCGAACAGATAGATGCGCCTGGCGGTGCGGGTCACCGCGTCGGCTACCGCGGGGTTGGCGACGAGAATATCGTAGGCGTCGCTCGGCAGGTCGATGACCACCGATTTGTTGAGCCCAAGCTTCACTCGCTGGGTGGCGGTCGAAGCCGTGACCCTGGCATTGCTCGCCGCACTGGCGTCCAGTATGCCATATGCATTCGTGCCAAGGATGAACAGGCCGATCGCCGCAGCCAGGGTGACTGGCAGTTTGGTTTTTAGCCTCATTTCCTCGCCCCCACTTCGGAAACTTCGCCCGACTTGATCAACCGCACCGTCCCGCGCCGGCCATTGCCGGAAACCAGATAATCGGCCTCGCTCAGATTCTTGTCCTGACTGTCCTTGATCGAGCGCAGAGCCAATGTCAGGCGATCCGCCATCTGCTGCGCGACGGTGATGATCTCGGACTGCTGCGGCGTCAGTTCCAGTGTGGCAGTCTGGCCGACCCTGGTCTTCTTGCCTTCCTCGTCCTCCTGAATGGTCTGGTCGATCGCCAGGACGCGAATGTTCTTGAGGATGGTTTCCGTCGTGAAGCCCGGACCACCGCCATTGGCGGTATCGGCTCTGCGGGTCATGATGACGTCGACGAAATCGTTGGGAAGAATAAAGCCACCGGCCGAAGTGTCGGCCGAGATGCTTGTGGCGACGGCCCGCATGCCGGAGGGCAGGATCGACGACATGAAGCTTTGCCCCTCACCGATCAGCTTCGAGCGCCGCAGCGGCTCGCCGGCATAGAGCGCCACGCGGGCAACGGCGCCCTTCAGCTTGTCCAGCGCTTCAGGCTCGGCGGCGCGGGTGATGAAATTTGCGTTGATGCCGGCGGACGGCCATGACTCCCAGGAAATGTTGTTTTCAAGCGGGCTGCCCATCGGAACGTCGCCGGAAAGAACAAGCACGTCCTGCAGCGCGATCGCCGGCGCCTGAGGACCGGAATCGACAATCGGAGGCGGCGGAGCCGCGACCATGTTCTTCGCGACATAGCCTGCACCACCGGCCGCGGCTATCGCCACGCTCAGAATAATCAATCGGGATGCTGGCATCTGTCCGAACCTCGCCCTTGGCAATCCACCTCGCCAAGCCGGACTTTGCAGCGGCAATCGTCAAAACAAGGTTAATGTTATACTTACGATCGTGATTAATTTAAGGTTTACATAAATTAGAGCGACCAAGCCCGGCCCGAACGAAAGGCGTGGGCAACTCGCCTGCCCCGGCGCCAACACAGTAAGCAAATTCAGCCGGCAAGCCTGGTGAGTGCCCAGGCCATCAATGGCGAGTCCGGATAGGTAAGCAGACCCCCAATGCCAAGCGCAATGCCGTACGGAACGCCGGTCGCTTCATCTGCGAAATGGCGCAGGAACCGATTATGGCTTGTGACGGCGGCAAGCAGCGATTTTCGATAGGCGAGGATGGCAAGCGTCAGCAGACCGCCGATGAATGTCGAGGCGACGAGATACTCGACGAGATGGATGTTCAGTCCCATCCATACGGCAGTGGCGGCCAGGAGCTTGGCGTCGCCGCCCCCCATGCCGCCGAGGGCGAACAGGCCGAACGTCACAGCAAGAACCAGGCCGCCGGCGGCGAAATGCCAGCCATAGGTGGCCCAGTCCACGCCGGTCAAAGGCGCAACCAAGGCGAAGACAACGACGAGCAGGACGGGCACGCGATTGGCAATCGTCATCGACAGCATGTCGGAGATCGCGGCAAAAAGCATGCAGAACGGAAAGACGACGAAGATCACTGCTTCAAGCATGGGCGTGGCGCCTATGGTCAAACTGTACCTGGTCCCAGCCTAGGCATGTTCGATTAACGATTGATGAGGTCTAAATTTCAAATCATGCGTAGGACTAAATAAGGGCCGCCAGTGCGGCGGCCCTTATTGGAAACAACCGAATGTTGTTGTCTGTTACGAACCGTTGACTTTACTGGCGATCTTGTCGAACTTGGCATTCAGCGCGTTGCCGAGCGAGCCGGCGCCGACCATGATGGCGAGCGCGATAAGAGCGGCGATCAGACCGTATTCGATAGCGGTCGCGCCGGATTCGTCCTTCACAAAACGTGCGATAAGGTTAGACATTCGAGCTCCTACTCCAATTGTTACAGCACTTCCGTCAACTTCTCTTGGTGGCTGATCGGATGCTGCGAATCTAGCGCGAAGCTGTTTCAATCGACTTAATAAACAGGCTTACTGATTCCTTTCGCGCTTCGATGACATTGCGTGGTTAACCCAGAACTAAAATACCGGCCACTGGACGCACTGGCTGACAAAGGCCGCGAAAGGCGCAATTCGGCAACGCCTTTGAGCCGTGCCAGCTAGCCCAATGCCGGTTCCGGATTAATCATGACCTCCAGCCGCTTAACGGTTGGTTCACCAATCTCGTTCATGTTCTGTTGAACAGTTTGTTGCTGCCGGGGAGCGCCTCAATGGCCGGGCCGAGATCGTTATTTCCAGTTGCGGCGCTTCTTGCCGCGGCGGCCTTCGCTGTTCCAGCGATGGCCGGCGCCGGCATCGAAGTCACGATGAACCAGGCAAAGATCGTCAAATTGTCGCGCGCCGCCGATACGATTGTCGTCGGCAATCCGGCGATCGCCGACGCCTCCGTGCAGGACGCATCGACGATCGTGCTGACCGGCAAGGGATTTGGCGTCACCAATCTGGTTGTCCTCGATCAGGAGGGCAACCCGATCATCGATGAGCAAATCACCGTCGTGCGCCAGGCAGCGTCGTCGGTGCGCATCTATCGACGTGCCGAAGTACAGACCATGTCCTGCGCGCCATATTGCGAAAGCTCGTACAAGAGCGATGCCGAGAAGGCCTCTGAAGCCGAGATGAGCGCCGGGCATTAGCTAGCCGACCTCTCCGCCTTTGCGGGAACGCGCTTCGGTTATCGGCCGGTTAAGGCCTTCCCGCCGAATTTAACGGTCATTCCAACCGGACTTCAATCGGTTCCGACTAATGCTGGGTCCGATACAGAACCGGAATCGGCGGGTAGAGGACATGAGCAAGGCAGGACGAGCAGGCTTTCCCGGACGGTTTTTGGGCGACCGACGCGCAAGCACGGCGATCGAATTCGCCATGCTTGCAATTCCCTTCGCGCTTCTCGTCTTCGCCATCCTGGAGAGCTGCATTTCATTTGGCGCACAAGAAGTGATGGCAAACGCCACAGACGACATCGCGCGCCAGCTGCGTACCGGCCAGCTAAGACCTGCCGATGTGTCCGGGACCAAGCTGCGGGATATGATCTGCACCAAATTGGAGATCATGGTCGCCAAGACCTGTCCCGGATTGCTGGTGGATTTGCGCGAATATCCGACCTTCGCCGATGCGGCGCTGGCCGGTTTCAAGATCCAGGACGGCGATGTCGTGCTGACCAAGGGCACGAGCACGCAGACCTTCACGGTCGCACCGGGCCTGGCGGAGTCGAGAAACATGCTGCGGGTTTTTTACAAATGGCCGGTGATGACCGACTTCATGGCCAAGTCGATGGCCAATCTGAAGGACGGCAAAACGCTGCATTTCGCTTCGATCACTTGGCAGAACGAGCCGTTCGACAACTGAACCGCGTAGTCGCTTGAAAAGGGCAAAGCCATGATTCGTGCGGGGGCACAGCTGGGCATCGCAGAGATTTGTACAAGAGCAATCCGGCTTTGCTCGGACCGCCGCGGTATTGCGGCTGTCGAGTTTGCCCTCATCGTGCCTGTCCTGTTGATCATGTACTTTATGACCATGGAGGCCTCGCAAGCCATCGAGACCAGCAAGAAGGTCAGCCGCATCGGCAGCATGGTAGCGGACCTTGTCACGCAGCAGCAGACCATCAAGGCGGCAGATCTCGATGCCATCATGGCGATCGGCAGTTCCACGCTTCAGCCCTACAACCGCTCGAAACCGAAGATCATCATCACGGCGATACAGGTGACGAACGAGACGACGCCGAAAGTCCTGGTCGTGTGGTCGCGCAAAGTGGTCGATGGCGTCTCTAGCGTCGACGCCGTCAAGGACTCCGCCACAACGGTCCCGAGCGCGCTCAAGATCAAAGGCACTTTCCTCATTCGCGTCGAAAGCGACCTCGCCTACAAGCCAATCATCACCTGGTCGGCGGACGGCCAAAGCCGGTTTGGGTTAAGCTCGGTCTTCAATTCGATTTCGATGGCCGAAACTTATTATCTTCGGCCGCGCAGGAGCCCGACCATTCCGTGCAGCGATTGCTGATGCCTAAGACCTGCTAACCTGGCTGTTGCTATTGCTTGAGACCGCGGGCCGAGACCAGGTGCACGATGGCCGCAGCCAGCACATAATCCCTCGGACCGGCAACGGCGAACCCGCCGGAATGTTTCTGCTCCAGAAGATCGTAAATGTCCGGCGAGGTTGATCTGAGATTGGTGAGAAACACGGCGAGCCGGCGCTTGGCTTCGGGGTCCAGATCGCTGCGGACGGCGTGCGGGCCATATCTCAGCAGGCCTGACGTCCATACGACCTGAAGCGCTGATTTCGAGAGCCCTGCGGCCTCGAGCCTCGCCACCGTGCCGCCAGGAGGGTTTGGCTGTCCGTCGGCCACAGCCGGCATCCAGCCGAATATGGCATCGGCCTCACCGTCGACCAGCATCGCTTCAGCTGCAGCAGCCGAATTGGCGTGGGTCAAAAACGGTGCATCTTCCGCCACGTTGACCCCGTCTGCAGCCAGCCCGGCAAACGGCAACAAAGCACCACCGACGCTGTCGGAAGGCGCCATGACGACCCGACGGACTTCCATGGCCATCAGATCGGGAACCCTGCCGTCGCGCGTCAGCAGAACGGAGCGGATGCCGATGGCGCCGTCCGAATCGACCGGCGCCACGAGAGGTTCCACACACCCGCACCGTTCGGAGGCGGTGGCGTAGGCAGTTGCCGAATAGACGGCATATTCGATGCGGCGATCGGCCTGCGCCTCGATCAACGCCGCATAGTCGCGGGCAACGACAAACTCCACCTTCATGCCGAGCGCTTTGGTAAAGGCGTCGGTCAGCAGCGCCAGACCTGGAACAGTGTTGCCGGCGCCAGGCTCGGCGACTATACCGATACGGAACGTTCCGATACCATCGCGCCAATCGGCGCGCACCGGGCCCGCGCAAGATGCATCCAGCAGCAAGGCCAGTACGGCAGCGAATGCTTTCAGGGCAGGCCTCATGCGAGCTCCATGCCGCGCATTTCCATCGGCAGATCGACCATGCCGCGATTCGTCTCTCCCGGACCAGCGCGCCAAGCCGTGCCGTTTGGGTTTCCGAATTGCCAACGGCAGCACGGAACCCTATGTCTGAGCCAACACACAGGCAATGATGAACCCTTCGATGGCACGCGCCTTCCTTTTTGTCCTTGACTCCTTCGGCATCGGCGGCGCGGCCGATGCCGAGCGCTATGGCGACACCGGCTCCAACACGTTCGCACACATCGCGCAGGCCTGCGCGGAAGGCCGCGCCGATCGCGAAGGCTTGCGTGACGGACCGCTTCTGGTACCCAACATGCTCTCGCTCGGCCTCGGCCATGCCGCGGCAACGGCGACGGGTTTCAGGTTCGAGAACGGCGGCAGTGCCCCGCTTGCCGCCGCCTTTCACGGCGCGGCACAGGAGGTTTCGAGCGGCAAGGACACGCCGTCGGGCCATTGGGAAATAGCCGGCCTGCCGGTCCGTTTCGACTGGGGTTATTTCCCGGACACGATTCCTGCCTTTCCAGCCGAGTTGACCGAAGCGATGGTGCGCGAAGGGAAGGTGCCCGGCATTCTCGGCAATTGCCATGCCCCGGGCACCGAGATCATCGAACGGTTCGGCGACGACCATATCCGCACCGGCAAGCCGATCTGCTACACCTCGGTCGACTCCGTCCTGCAGATCGCCGCGCATGAGGTTCATTTCGGCCTGGAACGGCTTTACGACTTCTGCAAGGTGGTGCGCGGACTGGTCGATCCGCTGAATATCGGCCGCGTCATCGCGCGGCCGTTTGTCGGTGAAACCGCCGCCACGTTCGAGCGAACGCACAATCGTCGCGACTATGCGGTACCGCCGCCGGAACCGACACTGCTCGACCGGCTGACGGCGCGCGGCAGCCGGGTTATCGCGGTCGGCAAGATCGGCGACATTTTCGCCCATCGGGGGATCTCGGAAGTCCGCAAGGCTGCCGGCAACATGGCGATGTTCGACAAAGCGCTTGGCGCCATGGAAGATGCCCGCGACGGCGACCTCGTCTTCGCGAACTTTGTCGACTTCGACACCGAGTTCGGGCATCGGCGCGACGTTGCGGGCTACGCCGCCGCACTCGAAGCTTTCGACCGGCGCCTGCCTGAGGCATTCGCACGGCTGAGGCCAGGCGATCTGCTCATTTTGACCGCCGATCACGGCAACGATCCGACGTGGCGCGGCACCGACCACACACGCGAGCGTATTCCGGTTATCGGCACACGGCCGGGTTTCAAAGGCGCAGACATCGGACTGAGGACGACGTTTGCCGACATCGGCGAAACCGCGGCCGAACATCTCGGGCTGGCGCGCGGCCCTTACGGCACCTCCTTCCATGCCACGATAGGCGGCCATGCCTGAGCTGCCGGAGGTCGAGACAGTCAGGCGCGGTCTGCAGCCGGTCCTTGAAGGTGCCCGCATCGTCGGTGTCGAGGCACGCCGGCCCGATTTGCGGTTTCCGTTCCCCGAGAGATTTTCGGAGCGGCTGACCGGCAAGACGATTGCAGCGCTCGGCCGCCGTGCCAAATATCTGACGATGCACCTGGACAACGGCCCTGTGCTGATCTGCCATCTCGGCATGTCGGGTTCGTTTCGCATCGAAACGGCCGACGAGAGCGCAACACCCGGCGCGTTCCACTACGAACGTTCGAAAAACACCACTCACGATCACGTCGTCTTCGATGTAGCATCACCTGCCGGCGTCCGCTCTCGCGTGATCTTCAACGACCCACGCCGCTTCGGGTTCATGCTGTTTTCGGAAGGGGAGCCCGACATGCATCCGATGCTGGCGGGATTAGGCGTCGAGCCTACAGGCAATGCACTGGACGGCGCGCTGCTCGCTTCGCTGCTGAAAGGTCGCAAGTCACCTCTGAAAGCGGCACTTCTCGACCAACGGCTGATCGCCGGGCTAGGCAATATCTACGTCTCGGAAGCGCTTTGGCGGGCCGGCCTGTCACCGCTGCGCGAAGCGGGCACCCTCGCGAGAGCCGGCAAGAAAGCCAAAGAACAGAACGAACGCCTGGCCGAGGCAATCCGCTCGGTCGTCGCCGATGCGATCGCCGCCGGCGGCTCGTCGTTGCGCGATTATATGCAGACCGATGGATCGCTGGGCTACTTCCAGCATTCCTTCGCGGTTTATGATCGCGAGGGCGAGGCCTGCTCCAAGCCTGGTTGTGGCGGCCACATCGAGCGTATCGTGCAAAGCGGTCGCTCGACCTTCCACTGCCGGACCTGTCAGGCTTGAACCAGAAGCGAGGAGGAGCAAGCATGGGCTACGAAACCATCATCGTCGAAACCCGCGGCAAGGTCGGGCTGATTACGCTGAACCGGCCGCAGGCGCTCAATGCACTGAATTCACAAGTGCTGGCGGAACTGGTCGCGTCGGTGAACAGCATGGGCGCAAATGCCGACATCGGCGCCATGGTCATCACTGGTTCGGAAAAGGCTTTCGCGGCAGGTGCCGATATCAAGGAAATGCAGTCGATCTCCTATGTGGATGCCTATCTGCAGGATTTCTTCGTCGGCTGGGAAGAATTTACGCGGGCACGAAAGCCGATCATCGCGGCGGTGGCGGGCTACGCGCTGGGCGGCGGCTGCGAACTGGCGATGATGTGCGATTTCATTATCGCCGCCGACAACGCCAAGTTCGGCCAACCCGAGATCACGCTGGGTGTCATGCCCGGCATGGGCGGATCGCAGCGACTGACCCGCTTCGTCGGCAAGTCGAAGGCGATGGATATGTGCCTGACGGGGCGAATGATGGACGCAGCGGAGGCCGAGCGTTCCGGCCTGGTCTCGCGCGTCGTGCCAGCCGGCGAGTTGATCGAGGAAGCGCTTAAGGCCGCGGCCAAGATCGCCGGTTTTTCCTTGCCATCGGTGATGATGGCAAAGGAAGCCGTAAACCGCGCCTATGAGACGACGCTCACCGAGGGCCTGCGGTTCGAGCGTCGGCTGTTTCACTCGCTGTTTGCGCTGGATGACCAGAAGGAAGGCATGGCGGCCTTCACCGGCAAGCGGAAGCCGAATTTCACGAACCGATGAAATGACGAAGGCACCGGTCAAAAAGAAAGCGCTGCAGCGTTGACGCGCCGGAAAAGCTGAACTATAAGCCGCACCAACCGAGGCGGCCCTGTGGCTGCCCGTTTGTTTTTTGCGCCCCGCGGTATCCCGCAAGCGCCTACCAGATCAGAAGAGAGGCACCATGGCCAATACCTCCTCGGCCAAAAAGGCAACGCGCAAGATCGCCCGTCGCGCAGCGATCAACAAGAACCGCCGCTCCCGCGTCCGGACCTACATCCGCCAGGTCGAAGAGGCGCTCGCGGCCGGCGACAAGGCGGCCGCACAGGCTGCCTTCAAGGTGGCCGAGCCGGAATTGATGCGCGCCGCGACCAAGGGCGTGGTGCACAAGAACACGGCATCGCGCAAGGTGTCGCGGCTGGCCCAGCGGGTCAAGGTGCTGTCAGCCTAGACACTTTTCCCTGAACTGCCCTTCCTAAAACCCGGCCGATCGCGCCGGGTTTTTTCGTTTGCCGGCAAGTACTTAAAAGAAAGCCCGCAAACGGTGCTCCACGTGCATTTCAAAGTTCGAAATGCTTTGCCGGCATATACATGCCCGCTGATATTCGCAGCCGCCGAAACCGCCAATGCGAAAATTTCCGAGCATCACAGATTACCGCTTCTTTTCAGAGGCTTACCGATGGTGATCCACAGCTTGTTCACATCGGCTGCGGCCGATAGGCGACAATTGGCTGTCAAGTGAATTATTTCAGAAAATTTCGCGTTGTGCGGCCTTTTTCATATTCGCCGGAAAAGGGTTTGAATCACAATGGCTTTGTCAAAATCAGTTGTTGCAGCATGACGTCCGAACCGCCCCTTGCTAGTCAGATTCCTTAAAAATCCGTTAGGGGTGGCCTTGCCCTATCCACAGCGATTTCGGTAATGTCTGTCTATCGAAGGGACGGGCCCTTGGCCCTTGACCAGCCTGAAACCGGCCAGCTCAAATTGGCAGAGTTTACAGCGCGGATTCAACTCCGCGGACGGGTTGGTTTGTCTTTTCGATACGGTAGGGGACTGGCGTAATTGTACATGGCAGGTTGACGGTGCGCCGGCGGTTTTTCGCCGGACGGCATTTTATTGTCCTGACATGACCAAGGCGGATCGGCTCTTGGAGCCGGACCGATAACGAGGCGATTCATCAGCCGGCGGCGGCGATAGTGTCGCAGCGAAGACACGGTCGCCGGAAACATGGATGCAGGAGGCGCATCCCCGGCGGAAAACAGGTACAAGAGACAAGGAACTCGATCATGCAAAGCGGCGGCATCGAAAGGGAGCTTACGGGCGACCTCCCATTTCCTGGAACGTTAATCGGAAGGAACGACATGGCGGCTTCCAATGAAGCTGAACAGAAGTTCGATCGGGTCAAGGCCCAGCTGAAGGCGCGTCTGGGAACCGAGGTCTATTCGAGCTGGTTCGGGCGCATGAAGGTCGCTGAATCCTCCAAGGGCATTGTCCGCATCTCGGTGCCAACCGCATTCCTGCGTTCATGGATCAACGGCCACTATCTCGATCTCATCGCCGAGTTGTGGAAGCACGAGGATCCGGAGATCCTCAAGATCGAGATCGTCGTTCGCACCGCCACACGCCAGGGCCGCAACAGCGTCGAGCCAGAAGTGGCCCCGGCCCGCAAGATGACCAGGCAGACGCAAACCGCGCTCTCTGCGGGCACGGCGAGCCCCAGCAGGGTCGAGCGGGTCTCTGCACCCCGCCCGGGGATGCCGGCAGAGACCGAGTTCCGGCACAATGTGCTCGGTTCGCCGCTCGATCCACGCTATACTTTCACCTCTTTCATCGAGGGACCATCGAACCGAGTGGCTTTTGCCGCCGCCAAGGCGGTCGCGGAATCGCAGTCGAGCGCGGTGCGTTTCAATCCGCTCTTTCTTCACGCGACGGTCGGGCTGGGCAAGACGCATCTGTTGCAGGCGATCGCCGCAGAATCGCTGAAGCAGAATCCGAAATCGCGGGTCGTTTATCTGACGGCTGAATATTTCATGTGGCGGTTCGCCACCGCGATCCGCGACAACAACGCACTGACGCTGAAAGAACAGCTGCGCGACATCGACCTCCTCATCATCGACGACATGCAGTTCCTGCAGGGCAAGTCGATCCAGCATGAATTCTGCCATTTGATCAACATGCTGCTCGACAGCGCCAAGCAAGTGGTGGTCGCTGCCGACCGGCCGCCGTCGGAATTGGAATCGCTGGAGCCGCGCGTCCGCTCGCGCCTCAACGGCGGCGTCGCGCTGGAAATGTCGGCCCCGGATTTCGCCATGCGCATCGGTATGCTCAAGCTCAGGCTTGCCACCGCCAAGCTCGACGATGCGTCGCTCGATATTTCCGAAGAGATCCTCAACCACGTCGCCCGCACGGTGACCGGCAGCGGGCGCGAGCTCGAAGGTGCCTTCAACCAGCTTTTGTTTCGCCAATCCTTCGAACCGCAGATCACTATCGACCGCATCGACGAGATCCTCGGCCACATCTATCGTTCGGGCGAGCCGAAGCGGGTGCGTATCGAGGACATCCAGCGCATTGTCGCGCGCCACTACAACGTGTCGAAAACCGAACTTCTGTCCAACCGGCGCACACGCACCATCGTCAAGCCGCGGCAGGTCGCTATGTATCTGTCGAAGGTGATGACGCCGCGCTCGCTGCCGGAGATCGGGCGGCGTTTCGGCGGCCGCGACCATACGACCGTGCTGCACGCGGTCCGCAAGATCGAGGATCTTTCCGGCGTCGACAACACGCTGGCGCAGGAACTCGAATTGCTGAGAAGGCTGATCAACGACCAGGCCTGACGGCCCGAAAAACGCCGGCTTGCGGACTTCGGCCTTTTTATCCCGAGAAAGCCCTTGCAGCCGGCCCGAACCGGTAGCGCGGGCTTGCGTTTGCCGGGTTTTTCCTGTCAGTTTACGCAGATTCTGAGCCTGTTCAGACCTTTCGCGGGGCGCCGCTTGTCGGAGACCCGTTCATTCATTCAAGCGAGCCTGTTTCGTCATGCGTGTTATCCTGGAACGGTCAAACCTCCTGAAGTCGCTCAACCATGTTCACCGCGTGGTCGAGCGGCGCAACACCATTCCGATCCTGTCGAACGTGCTGCTCAGCGCCGAGGGGGCCAGCCTTGAAATGAAGGCAACCGACCTCGACCTGGAGGTGACCGAAGCAACGCCGGCAAAGGTCGAGCGTGGCGGGGCGACGACGGTTCCGGCGCATCTGCTCTACGACATCGTGCGCAAGCTCGCCGACGGCGCGGAGGTGCTGCTGAAGACCGACGAAGACGGCAACGCCATGACGGTGACGTCCGGGCGCTCGAGCTTCCGCCTCCAATGCCTGCCGCAGTCCGACTTTCCCGAACTTTCAGCCGGGTCGTTCTCGCATATTTTCCGGCTCGATTCCGTCGGGCTAAAGGGCCTGATCGAGAAGACCCAGTTCGCCATCTCGACCGAGGAGACGCGCTATTATCTGAACGGCATCTATCTGCACACGCACGAGACCGGCGGCAAGTTGAAGTTGCGCTCGGTCGCGACCGACGGCCATCGGCTGGCGCGCGCCGAGATCGATGCGCCGGCAGGCTCCGAGGGCATGCCTGGCGTCATCATCCCGCGCAAGACGGTCAGCGAGCTGCAAAAGCTGGTCGATGATCCCGACGTTGCAGTGACCACCGAGCTGTCGGACACTAAGATCCGTTTCACCATCGGCAGCGTCATCTTGACCTCCAAGCTGATCGACGGCACTTTCCCGGACTACCAGCGCGTCATTCCGACCGGCAACGACAAGAAGCTGATTATCGATCGTCAAAGTTTCGCCGCAGCCGTCGATCGGGTTTCGACCATTTCCTCCGAACGCGGCCGGGCGGTGAAGCTTTCGATCGCCGAAGGCCAGGTCACGCTTGCGGTCAACAACCCGGATTCGGGCAGCGCCACCGAGGAATTGGCGGCCGACTATTCGTCCGATCCGATCGAAATCGGCTTCAACGCCAAATACCTGCTCGACGTTGCCGCGCAACTGACCGGCACGGAGGCGAAGTTCATGCTGGCAGATGCCGGTTCCCCGACGCTGATCCACGACATGGCCGACGAGACCGCGCTCTACGTGCTGATGCCGATGCGGGTGTAGGGCCCGAACGGGGCCATCTTGCTGTCGTGACCGGATCTGCAAAACAGCAGCAAACCCATATTAGTAAGCTTACACTTACGAATTTCCGCAACTATGCGGCACTGGCAATCGACCTTGATCCCGGCGCTGTGGTTTTCTCCGGCGACAATGGCGCCGGCAAGACCAATCTGCTTGAAGCGATCTCGCTGCTCACGCCAGGCCGCGGCCTGCGCCGCGCACCCTATGCCGAGGTGGCGCGCGAAGGCGGCGACGGTGGCTTTGCGCTACATGCCCGGCTTGACGGGCCGGACGGCCAGGTCGAGATCGGTACCGGGATTGCAGGCAGCGATACCGCCGGCGAAGGCGGCAGGCGGGTGCGGATCAATGGCGCGGCGGCGCGCTCAGCCGAAGACATGCTGGAATGGCTGCGCGTCGTCTGGCTGACACCGGCCATGGACGGCCTGTTCCCTGGGCCGGCCGCCGACCGTCGGCGCTTCCTCGACCGGCTGGTGTTGGCGATCGATCCCGGCCACGGCCAGTGCGCGCTTGAGTACGAAAAGGCAATGCGCGGCCGCAACAGGCTGCTCGCTGAAGGTTCGCGCGACGGTGCCTGGTTCGATGCGATCGAGATGCAAATGGCCGAGACCGGCGTGGCAATTGCCGCGGCGCGTGCTGAACTGGTGCGCCTGCTCGCCGCCATGATCGACCGTCTGCCCGGCGACGGACCGTTTCCGCAAGCCGACATCGGCATCTCGGGGGAACTGGAAGGCGAAGTTGGCATTTCACCGGCCGTCGACGTCGAGGAACGGTTCAGGCGCATACTCGCCGAAGGGCGCGAGCGCGACCGCACCGCCGGACGCACGCTCGACGGCCCGCACCGTTCCGATCTCGTAGTGCGCCACCGGCCCAAGGCAATGCCCGCCGAACTCTGCTCGACCGGCGAGCAGAAGGCGCTGCTGGTCGGCATTGTCTTGTCGCATGCGCGGCTAACCGGCGAGATGTCGGGCATGACGCCGATCCTGCTCCTCGACGAGATCGCCGCCCATCTCGACGGCGGCCGGCGCGCGGCCTTGTTTTCGATCCTGGAGGAACTGAACTGCCAGGCTTTCATGACCGGGACCGATGCCGCGTTGTTTGACAGCCTCAAGGGACGCGCGCAGTTCCTGACCGTCGATCACGGCAAGGTCAGGCCGACCATTTGAACTTCGTCAATGGCGCATTTCTGGGCCGCATGCATTGACGCCTGACAAGTTTTTTCCTCCGTTATATGGTCCGGCGATGATCACAGCCGCCCTCACCGACGAAGAGCTCGAACGCTACGCCCGCCACATCGTGCTGCCCGAAATCGGCGGCGCCGGCCAGCAGCGGCTAAAGCGGTCGCGGGTGCTGGTCATCGGCGCCGGCGGATTGGGAGCGCCGGTGCTCGAATATCTCGCCGCCGCAGGGATTGGCACACTCGGTATCGTCGACGACGACGTCGTTTCGCTTTCCAACCTGCAACGACAAGTGATCCACGCCACGGGCGATGTCGGCATGGCGAAAACCGACAGCGCCAAGGCAGCGATCGTCCGCACCAATCCAAACGTCGTCGTGGAAGAGCACAATTTCAGGTTGACCGCGGACAACGCCCCTGCCCTCATCGCCCGTTATGACATCGTCGTTGACGGCTCCGACAATTTCGAGACACGCTACGCGGTGGCCGACGCCTGCGCCGCGGAAAGCCGGCCGCTCGTGCATGCCGCCGTTGGCCGCTTCGACGGCTCGGTGACGGTGCTGAAGCCGTTCGAAAGCGGCCCGGACGGCACGTTGAACCCAAGCTACCGCGATCTTTTTCCCGAACCGCCGCCGCCGGGACTGGTGCCGTCCTGCACGGTGGCTGGCATTGTCGGCGCGCTGACCGGGGTCATCGGGACGCTGCAAGCCATGGAGGCAATCAAGCTGGTCACCGGGATTGGCGAGCCGCTGGTCGGGCGACTGCTGCTCTACGATGCGCTGGCGGCACGCTTCGACACGATCCGCTACAAGCGAACTAACCTGTGAGCCTGCCTGCCGACGTTTCCATTGTGCAGCTTGGGGCCGATTTCGAGCGTTGGGACGAGGTCTTGGCACTGGTCATGCGCGCCTTCGCCTTCATGGACGGCGTTATTGATCCACCGTCCTCGGCGCATCGGCTCACCGTCGAAAATCTTAGGGCTAAAGCGCTGGAGGAGACAGGATTCCTGGCGCTGAAGGAAAGCGAGATCGTCGGTTGCGTCTTCGTCCTGGAGCGGGCAGACGACTTCTATGTCGGAAAGCTCGCGGTCGTGCCGGCTCTTCAGGGACAAGGCATCGGAAAACGGCTGATGCAGGCTGTCGAAGATCTTGCCCGTAGCCAGAACAGGACCGCCATCGAGCTCCAGACCCGGGTCGAACTGACCGGAAACCACGCTGCCTTCGCCCGCCTCGGCTTTCGCGAAACCGAACGGACAGCGCACAAAGGTTACGACCGGCCGACCTCAATCACCATGCGCAAGGTGCTTTTGTAAGCAAACGCTATCCAAAAGCGAGCAGGCAGCTGCCGCGACCAGAATTCGCTGGCACGATGGCCGGTCACGCCCGCAGCGGCAGCACACGGTCGGGCGGACGATGGCCGTCGAAGAAGGCGCGGATGTTGATGATCACCTTCTCACCCATGTCGATGCGGCCCTCGAGCGTCGCCGAACCCATATGCGGCAACAGCACGACCTTGCCTTTGTGGGCGAGCTTCAGCAGTTTGCTGTTCAGCGCCGGCTCGTGCTCGTAGACGTCGAGGCCGGCGCCGGCGATCTTGCCGTCATGGATGAGCTTGACCAGCGATTCCTCGTCGATGATATCGCCGCGCGCGGTGTTGACTATGTAAGCGGACGGTTGCAGAAGCGCCAGCCGCCGTGCCGAAAGCAGATGGAAAGTTGCCGGTGTCGAGGGGCAATTGACCGAGATAATGTCCATGCGGGCAAGCATCTGGTCGAGGCTTTCCCAATACGTGGCTTCCAACTCGTCCTCGATTGCCGGCAGCACGCGGTGGCGGTTGTGGTAGTGGATCGAGAGGCCAAAGGCCTTGGCGCGCCTGGCGACGGCGGTGCCAATGCGACCCATGCCGACAATGCCGAGCCGTTTGCCCCAGATGCGACGGCCGAGCATCCAGGTCGGCGACCAGCCCGCCCATTTCTTGTCCCCGGTCAGCACGTTGGCGCCTTCGGCCAGCCGTCGCGGCACGGCCAGCATCAGCGCCATGGTCATGTCGGCCGTATCTTCGGTCAGCACGTTCGGCGTGTTGGTGACGGTGATGCCTTTCTTGGCCGCTGCCGCAACATCGATCTTGTCGACGCCATTGCCGAAATTGGCGATCAGCTTGAGGTTATCGCCGGCCTGGGCAATCAGCGCCGCGTCGATATTATCGGTCACGGTCGGCACCAGCACGTCGGCCTCCTTGACCGCCGCCACCAATTCCGGCTGCGTCATCGGCCTGTCCTCGACATTCAACCGAGCGTCGAACAACTCGCGCATGCGGGTTTCGACCGGGTCGGGCAACTTGCGCGTGATAACGACGAGGGGCTTCTTTTTGCCTGCCATTGTTTCCTCGAACCCGATCTCGTTGAGACCTCTTTAACCAAGAACGGCGAAACTGAGAGCCGATCGCGGTACCGATCATCCATGTAACAAGCGGTTCCGCCGAAGACAAAGAAAAAGGGCGCGAGGCCGATGGGCCGGCGCCGAAAGGAACGAAAGTGTCTGGTTTCGCGTCGCTTCGCCTGACCCTCAGTGCAGCATTGCTCGGCGCTCTCATCTATAGCCCACTGGTGATGGCGCAAAGTGCGGCGGCACCCGCCCAGAGCGTCACGCTCGGACCAAGCGGCTTGCCGCTGCCGCGCTTCGTCAGCCTGAAATCCGGCCGCGTCAACTCGCGCGTCGGTCCGGGCGTCAACTATTCCGTCGACTGGATGTATATGAAGCCAGGCCTGCCGATGGAGATCATCCAGGAGTTCGATACGTGGCGCCGCGTGCGCGATGCCGACGGCTCGGAAGGCTGGATCAATCAGTCGCTGCTTTCGGGCCGCCGCACGGCGATCGTCGCCCCCTGGCAGCGCGGCAAGGACGCCCGCGTCAACCTCCTCGACGACCCTGCAAAAGATGCAGGCGTCATCGCGATCCTCGAACCGGGGGTGATGGGCACAATCAAGTCCTGCGATGGCCAGTGGTGCGAAATGACCTTCGACGGCCATACCGGCTGGCTCGCCCAGTCGCTCGTCTGGGGTGCCTATCCCGGCGAAAAGGTCAAGAACTGACGTTTCCGAACCGGAGATCAGGCCAGCGCTGCAAGCACCGGATCCGACATTTTGTTTCGCTGATCTTCGGTTCGGGAGGATCTAGCGGCCGATGCGGCCGAGATGGGTATCTCGGAAACTGCTCGACAGCTTCAAGCCATAGCCCAGAGCACGATCGATGGCGATGTGGACGATCCAGATCAGCGCAATAGCTGTCGCCATTGCATTGTCAAAAACGCTGCCGACAAGCGCCAGCAGAACGGGCAAGATCAGTATGTGCAAGGCGTTGTAGGCAACGGCCCCGACGCGCGGCCCCGCCACATAACCCAGCATCGACAGGTCGGGCGCCAGAATGAGCACAGCAAACAGCCACCAGGAAACACCGGCCATTGCATAGAAGACAAGAGCTGCCACCGCGACGGCGACCCATTCGAGCCGGAGCGTCAAATCCAGGATTTTCATAAGGCGCCGGTCAGTCGCAGCGTTTCGGACGCAGTCTCACCACGATATCGACATTGGCGATCTCCATGCCTTCCGGCGGTTCCGGCAGGTTGGAGACCGTCACCGGGCCGCTGTCGATATCGAAGATCCTGTTTTCGCCTTCGATATAGAAATGATGGTGATCGGAGGTGTTGGTGTCGAAATAGGTCTTCGATCCCTCGACGGCGAGGATACGCAGAAGACCGGCTTGGGTGAACTGGTGCAGAGCATTGTAGACGGTGGCCAGAGACACCGGCACGCCGGCGGCAAGCGCCTCCTCGTGCAGTTCCTCGGCCGAAAGATGGCGGTCGCCCTTGGCGAAAAGCAGATCGGCCAGCGCGATGCGCTGGCGTGTCGGCCTCAGACCGGCTTCGCGAACCCGCTTGTCCACAGTGACATTATCCTTCCGGCAACCCAGATCCATCTATCGGTCGCGCTCACCGTTTCGCCTCAGACACGTCCAAAATGGCAGAAATAGAGCATCTGCCGAAACTGGACATGTCCTGACATATATTCTGTCGGCCGAATGCGATCAATAGCGCGCATTGACCCGGGCAGACGGGCAGGTTAAGCGCAAACGCCGGTTTCCGGCCTCAAACAGATTGTGTTAGGAAACCATCAGCAAGGGCGCCTATCGCCCGGGACGATCACGGGGACGAGATTGATGGCGGGTTCGAAATCCAGTTATGGCTACGACGAATTGCTTGCCTGCGCCCGCGGCGAGCTGTTCGGACCGGGAAATGCGCAGCTGCCCTATCCACCGATGCTGATGTTCGACCGCATCACCGAGATCAGCGAGACCGGCGGTGCGTTCGACAAAGGTTTCATCCGCGCGGAATTCGATATCAAGCCGGATTTGTGGTTCTTCGCCTGCCATTTCATCGGCAATCCGATCATGCCGGGATGCCTGGGCCTGGACGCCATGTGGCAGTTGACGGGATTCTATCTTGGATGGCTCGGCGAACCCGGCAAGGGAATGGCGCTGTCGACCGGTGAAGTGAGATTCAAAGGAATGGTCACGCCTTCGGTCAAGAAGGTGGAGTATGGCGTCGACTTCAAGCGGGTGATGCGCGGTCGGCTTGTGCTTGGCATCGCCGATGGCTGGCTGAAGGCAGATGGCGAGCCCATATATGCGGCAACGGATCTGAAAGTCGGTCTGTCCAAACAATCGGCCGCCGTCTGAGCGAAGACCCTACAGTGCCACGTCTTGGACGTCTAAAGGACGCTGTGGCACTTTAATTTTGCGCATGGTTCCGTTCCGGAAATTGATTCAGGTTTCGGGGTCCGCGCTGGAAGGAGTTGCGAATGAGACGGGTCGTAGTCACAGGTCTCGGCATCGTGTCGTCGATCGGCAACAATGCCAACGAGGTGCAGACCTCGCTGCATGATGCCAGATCCGGCATCAGCTTTTCCGACTCTTTCGCCGAGCATGGCTTCCGCTGCCGGGTGTGGGGCGCGCCGACGCTGGATCCGTCGGGCATGATCGACCGTCGCGCTATGCGCTTCCTGTCGCAGGGTGCTGCCTGGAACCATGTCGCAATGGACCAGGCGATCGCAGACGCCGGCCTCGACGAGACCGACATCACCAACGAGCGCACCGGTATCGTGATGGGCTCCGGCGGACCGTCGACCCGTGCAATCGTCGAAGCGGCCGAGACCACGATCAAAAACGGCAGCCCCAAGCGGATCGGGCCGTTCGCGGTGCCAAAAGCGATGTCGTCGACCGCTTCGGCGACGCTTGCCACCTGGTTCAAGATCCACGGCGTCAACTATTCGATCTCATCGGCCTGCTCGACGTCTGCGCATTGCATCGGCAATGCGTACGAGCTGATCCAATGGGGCAAGCAGGACATGGTGTTCGCCGGCGGCCATGAGGATCTCGACTGGACGATGTCGGACCTGTTCGACGCCATGGGCGCCATGTCGTCCAAGTTCAACGACAGGGCATCGGTCGCCTCCCGCGCCTACGACGTCGATCGCGACGGTTTCGTCATTGCCGGCGGCGCTGGCGTGCTGATTCTTGAAGAGCTCGAGCAGGCCAAGGCGCGCGGCGCCAAGATCTATGCCGAGATCGTCGGCTATGGCGCGACCTCGGACGGCTACGACATGGTGGCGCCTTCGGGCGAAGGTGCGGTGCGCTGCATGCGGCAGGCGCTGGCGACCGCCTCTTCGCCTGTCGACTACATCAACACGCACGGCACTTCGACGCCGGTCGGCGACTCCAAGGAAATGGGCGCCATCCGCGAGGTGTTCGGCGACAACATGCCTTTCATCACGTCGACGAAATCGCTGACCGGCCATTCGCTAGGTGCGGCCGGCGTGCAGGAGTCGATCTACTCGATCCTGATGATGCAAGGTGGCTTCATCGGTGAAAGCGCCCATATCGAGAACCTCGATCCGGAGTTCGAGGGCATGCCGATCGTGCGCAAGCGCATCGACGACGCCAGGATCGACACTGTTTTGTCCAATTCGTTCGGTTTCGGTGGCACCAACGCAACGCTGATCTTCCAGCGCTATTCCGCATAAGGATTTGCCGACCATGGACGGATTGATGAAGGGCAAGCGCGGGCTTGTCATGGGTGTCGCCAATGATCATTCGATTGCCTGGGGTATCGCCCGCAAACTGTCCGAACATGGCGCTGAACTCGCTTTCACCTATCAGGGTGAGGCCTTCGGACGCCGGGTCAAGCCGCTCGCCGAGAAACTGGGCGCATCCTTGGTGGTGCCTTGCGACGTCGAGGACAGCGCGTCGGTCGCCGCCACCTTCGAGACCTTGGGCAAAGCCTGGGGCGGGCTGGACTTCATCGTCCACGCCATCGGCTTTTCTGACAAGAACGAGCTGAAAGGCCTCTACGCCGACACCAGCCGCGACAATTTCGTCCGCACCATGGTGATCTCCTGCTATTCCTTCACCGAGGTTGCCCGCCACGCCGCCACGTTGATGAAGGACAGCGGCTCGATGATCACGCTGACCTATGCGGGTTCGGTTCGCGTCATGCCGAACTACAACGTCATGGGTGTTGCCAAGGCCGGGCTGGAGGCCAGCGTCCGTTACCTCGCCAACGACTATGGCCCGCGCGGCATCAGAGTGAACGGCATATCGGCGGGACCGGTGCGGACGCTTGCCGGCGCCGGGATTTCCGACGCACGCCACATGTTCTCCTACCAGCAGCGCAACTCGCCGCTGCGCCGTACGGTGACAATCGACGAAGTCGGCGGTTCCGCGCTCTATCTGCTGTCCGACCTGTCCTCCGGCGTCACCGGCGAAATCCACTATGTCGATTCCGGCTATCATATTGTCTCCATGCCGACGCTTGACGAGTTGAAGCAGACCGACGGCGGACGGGAATAGCATGAACGACGTGTCGCCGACTGCCCCGCAGAATTTCAGCGCCGCGCCGTGAAAACCTTGAACATACCGTCGCGAGCGAGCTCCGCATGGCTGGAGAAGGCGGCCGCCAGCACCGGTTCGTAGGGAAGCTGCCGGTTCGCCACCATGAACAACCGGCCGCCCGGCTTCAGCGCCTTGCCTGCCGCGCGGATCATGCCGGCACCGATTTCCGGCTCAGTCGCCCGACTGCGGTGAAAGGGCGGGTTCATGACGACGACGTCATAGCGGCGCTCGACCGGCTCGCTCAAAAGATCGATCCAGAAGAAACCTGGCTCCACGCCTGTATTGCCGAGATTGGCCTTCGCCGCCTCCAGCGCCTCGAAATCCGCTTCGTATAGGTCAAGCGCCGATATGCCAGGTGAGCGGGCGGCGACCTCGGCGGCGACATAGCCCCAGCCTGCACAAAAATCCGCAACGCTGCCACGCATATCGGTGGGCAGATTTTCGATCAGCAGTTTCGATCCGGCATCGATCTTGTCGAAGGAAAACATGCCTGGGGCCGTGCGGAAGCGGTCCTCGACCACCAAATCCGGATTGGCAGCGCGAAGCGTTGCCGCGACGACATCGGCCGGCCGGCGAAACCAGAAGGCAATGCCGTGATGCTTCGGCAGGTGGCCTTCGAGCGGCACGAGCTCGCCGATATGCTTGCGCAGGCTGGCGATGCCATCGTCCTTGCCGCCAGCGACAACGATCAACCCGCCTGGTGTCACGCGCTCGACCGCTTCGGCGACGCGCAACTCGTTTTGGCCGCGATGGCGGCCAGCGAGCACAAATGCTGCGTCGAAAGCCTCGCCTTCCACTCCCGGCGTGACCGTGAAGCCCGATGCCTGCAAGGCGCGAAAATGCGGCCTGAAGCCTTGGACGAGATGAAGCTCGGCATCAAAGCCTTCGGGCAAGCGGAAGCCGGGCTCGGCGCCGAGAAAAAGAATGCGTTCGCCCTTCCGCGGCAAGGAAAGAGCCCCGGCGTCGAAAGGATGGAAAAGCGTTTTCAGCGGCTCGGCGGACATTCACCACTCTTGAACTGCAGGGCTGTTGTTGAAATGAAAACGGGCGCGACCTTCCGGCGCGCCCGCTTCGATTGCATGGCTAGAGCATGATCCCAAAAGTGGAATCCGGTTTTCGGAAAAGATCATGCTCAAAACAAAAAGATAGAGCCCATCCCGATCTATCGGGGTGGAACAGGCTCTATGCAGCTTAGGCGGCGTTTTCTTCGCCTTCGCTCTTCTTGTCGCGAGCGATTTCCTTGCCGGTGGCCTGGTCGACGACCTTCATCGACAGGCGGACCTTGCCGCGCTCGTCGAAGCCCATCAGCTTGACCCAGACCTTGTCGCCTTCCTTGACCACATCGGAGGTCTTGGCGACGCGATCATTGGCGAGCTGCGAGATGTGGACGAGGCCGTCACGCGGACCGAAGAAGTTGACGAAAGCGCCGAAGTCGGCGGTCTTGACGACCGTGCCTTCGTAGATTTCACCGACTTCCGGCTCAGCGACGATGGTGTGGATCCACTTCTTCGCCGCCTCGATCTCCTTGGCGTTGGCCGAAGCGATCTTGACCGTGCCGTCATCCTCGATGTTGATCTTGGCGCCGGTCTTTTCGACGATCTCGCGGATGACCTTGCCGCCCGAGCCGATCACATCCCGGATCTTGTCGGTCGGGATGTGCATGACCTCGATGCGCGGCGCGAACTCGCCGAGTTCGGCACGCGCGCCGGACAGCGCATGGGCCATTTCGCCGAGAATGTGCTGACGGCCCTCCTTGGCTTGGTCGAGCGCGATCTTCATGATCTCTTCGGTGATACCCTCAATCTTGATGTCCATCTGCAGCGAGGTGATGCCGTAGGCGGTGCCGGCAACCTTGAAGTCCATGTCGCCGAGGTGGTCCTCGTCGCCGAGGATGTCGGAGAGCACGGCGAAGCGCTCGCCTTCCTTGATCAGGCCCATCGCGATGCCGGCGACCGGCTTGGCCAGCGGCACACCCGCATCCATCAGCGCCAGCGAGGTGCCGCAGACGGTAGCCATCGATGACGAGCCGTTGGACTCGGTGATCTCCGAAACGACGCGCAACGTATAGGGGAACTGGTCGGCGGTCGGCAGCATCGGCCGGATGGCGCGCCAGGCAAGCTTGCCATGGCCGATTTCGCGGCGGCCGGGCGAACCCATGCGGCCGGTTTCACCGACCGAGTAGGGAGGGAAGTTGTAGTGCAGGAGGAACTTCTCCTTGTACATGCCGGTCAGCGAATCGACATACTGCTCGTCCTCGCCGGTGCCGAGCGTAGCGACGACCAGCGCCTGGGTCTCGCCGCGGGTGAACAGCGCCGAGCCGTGTGTGCGCGGCAGGACGCCGACTTCCGAGACGATCTTGCGGACCGTCTTCAGGTCGCGGCCGTCGATGCGCGAGCCGGTGTCGAGGATGTTCCAGCGCACGACCTTGGCCTGGAGCTCCTTGAACACGGTGCCAATCTGTTCGGACGTGTATTTGGCCTCCTCGCCTTCTGCCGGCGCGAACGCCGCCTTGACCTTCGCCTTGACGGCGTCGACGGCGGCATAGCGCTTCTGCTTGTCGGTGATCTTGTAGGCATCGCGAAGCTCGCCTTCGACGATCTTCAGCATCTCGGCTTCAAGCGCGGAATAGTCCGGCGCGGTGAAGTCGCGCGGGTCCTTGGCGGCGACTTCGGCCAGCTTGATGATCGCGTCGATCACCGGCTGGAAGCCCCTGTGGCCGAACATGACAGCGCCAAGCATAAGGTCCTCGCCGAGCTCCTTGGCTTCGGACTCGACCATCAGCACGGCGTCGGCGGTGCCGGCGACGATCAGGTCGAGCTTCGATTCCTGCATCTCGTCGACGTGCGGGTTGAGCACGTATTCGCCGTTGATATAACCGACGCGGGCGCCGCCGACCGGGCCCATGAACGGCACGCCGGACAAGGTCAGGGCGGCGGAGGTGGCGACGATCGACAGGATATCCGGGTCATTTTCGAGATCGTGCTGGACGACGGTGACGACGATCTGGGTGTCGTTCTTGTAACCTTCGGCGAAGAGGGGGCGGATCGGGCGGTCGATCAGGCGGGAAACCAGCGTTTCCTTCTCGCTCGGACGGCCTTCACGCTTGAAATAGCCACCTGGGATCTTGCCAGCGGCGTAGGTCTTTTCCTGGTAGTTGACCGTCAGTGGGAAGAAATCGAGGCCGGGCTTCGGCTCCTTCATCGAGACGACGGTGGCGAGAACCTTGGTTTCGCCGTAGGTGGCCAGCACCGCGCCGTCAGCCTGGCGCGCGATTTTGCCGGTTTCGAGGATGAGCGGACGGCCGCCCCATTCGATTTCCACTTTGTGGTAATTGAACATGTCTTGTCCTTCATATGCGGAAAGGGCCGCGCCGTTTCAGCGTGCGCGGATGCCCCTTTCCCTTGGCTTCCTTTCTCGGGCAGCCACGGGCAAGACAACGGGAGGCTCGGCTATTCGGCGCGCTGCCGCACGAGCGTCCTGCAATCCTGCCCCATGACCGTCCATGGGCGGTTTCGAGCGGCCCTCTGCTGTTTCGAAACCGGGTTGGCCAATCGATCCGACTGGCCTTGCGCGTGAACCCGAAAACCAGGTTTCCGGAAGATATCATGCGCAAATCTAGACTTCAGAGCGTCCTTTGCGCGTCCAAACCGATGCGCGGCGCTCTACTTCCTCCATTGGAGCCTTGGATGACCCGATGCTCCAATGCGCGACCGGCGGGCTCTCGAAAGAACCCGCCGGTCAATTCGTCAACGGCGCAGACCGAGCTTCTCGATCAGCGTCTGATAGCGCGCGTCGTCCTTGCGCTTGAGATAATCAAGCAGGCTGCGGCGCTGGGAGACGAGAGCGAGCAGACCACGGCGGGAATGGTTATCCTTCTTGTGGTCCTTGAAATGGTCGGTCAGGTTCTTGATGCGCTCGGAAAGGATGGCCACCTGGACTTCCGGAGACCCGGTGTCGCCCTTGGCGGTTGCGAATTCACCCATCAATTCCTTCTTGCGTTCGGCAGTAATCGACATCGTGTTTTTCCTTGTCTGTTTGAGGAAACGGGACGCCCTCAGCCGGGATGTCGTCCAGCAGGGGCCGGTGCAAGCAACGCGTCAAAGCGCGAAGCTGCGGCGCATATAGTGCAATTCCGGCAAAAAGACCAGCCCAATTCACAAGCCGGCTTTTTGCTGCATAAACGGACACTTCCGCTTAGTCAGAGCCATTTCTTCCATTTGAAGTACGCGTAGAGCCCGACCGCCACAAGCGCCATGAAGACGAGCGATAAGGGATAGCCGTAATAGGCTTTTAGCTCCGGCATGTTCCAGGGCGAGGTCTCGGGATCGAAATTCATGCCCCACACGCCGACGAAAAAGGTGAGCGGCAGGAAGATCACCGAGACGATCGTCAGATAGCTGATGACGTCGTTGGTGCGCGCCTGGCTGAGTGACAGGTGCATCTCGATCAGGCCGGTCAGCATGTCGCGCTGGGTCTCGACCAATTCGATCAATCGCAGCGAATGATCGAGCGTATCGTTCAGGAATAACTTGGTTTCGGCCTTCACATAGGGGACGTCGTTGCGGATCATGGTCGCCAGCGCGTCGCGCATCGGCCAAAGCACGCCCTTCAACACATTGGCGTCGCGCCGCAATTCGTGAAGCTGCCGCATCTGGTGCTTGTGCGCCTGGTTTAGCATCTGGTCCTCGATGCTGTCGACCAATTCGCCGGCAGCCTCGGTCGGCGGGAAATAGCTGTCGACGATGGCGTCGATCAAAGCATAGGCGAGATAGTCGGCGCCGCGCGAGCGCAACCGGTTGGGCACCGAGCTTCCGATCCGCTTGCGCACGGGATCGAACGGGTCGCCTTCGCGCTCCTGGAAGGTGACGACGAAATTCTTGCCGAAGAAGACGGTGATCTGTTCGTAACGGTGCGCAGTGACATCGTCGATCATCCTGACGACGACAAAGGCATGGTCCTCGAAGAAATCCACCTTCGGCCGCTGGCCGGTGTTGACGACATCTTCCAGCGCCAGCGGATGCAGGTTGAAAATCCGGCCGATCTCCTCGATCAGCTGGATGTTGGCGAGGCCGGTGCAGTCGAGCCAGATGACCGGCCAATTGTGGCAATGGGTGTTGACGTCGTCGATGCTGGCATTGTCGATCGTCTGGAACTTCTCGGGCGAGATCAACGTCAGCCTGAGCTCGGAGAGGCGCGCCGCCGGATCGGCGATCAGCGTGCCCGGCGAAGCCCCGACCGGCGGCCGCCGTGTTTTTAGCGGCGCCCGCTTCTTGACCGTCTCAGCCTTTGCCATGTGCCCCCTCGAGTGCAGCGTCGAACGGCACTACAGCGCCGCGCGTCCTTTCGGACGGCAAACGACGCCGTAGCCCTGTTGATTTAGCGCATGATCCTTTCCCAAAATAGAATCCGGTTTGGAGATCATGCGCCGGGCGAGAGCTGTTACCCGACAAAGACCCGCTTTGGCTTGAACATGCCTTGCTCGATGGCGCCGATGGCGACCAGCTTGCCGCGCGCCGTGGCGCAGGCCTCCTCAGCTTCTACCGGCGCGTCACGGCCGCGAATGATGACCGGATTGCCGAGGCGGATTTTGGTTGCCGCATCGTCGCTGATCGCAACCTGCGGTAAGCATTCGAGCGCTGCGGCGGTGTCGACCAGAAACGCATCGATGGCGTCGAAGTCGATCGGCGCATCCGCTGCTTGCGAACTCTCCTCGCCCTGTTCGCCGAAGCGGACGGCTTCCAGTTCGGCCAGGGTGACGAAATCTTCTTGCGTAAACGGCTCGACCTCGACCCTTCGCAGCTCGGCGATATGGCCGAAGCAGCCGAGGTCGCGGCCCATGTCGCGCGCCAGCGAGCGGACATAGGTGCCCTTGCCGCATTCGACCTCGAAGATGGTGCGATCAGCCATGTGTCCGATCAGGTCGAGCCGGCCGATCTCGACCTCGCGTGCCGGAATGTCGACCGTCTCGCCCTCGCGGGCAAGGTCGTAGGCGCGCTCGCCGGCGATCTTGATCGCCGAGAATTGCGGCGGCGTCTGCATGATGACGCCGGTATATTTCGAAAGCAGCGCCAGCACATCGGATTCCGCCGGACGGCGGTCGGAGCTTTTGGTCGCCGGGCCTTCGAGGTCGTCGGTCGAACGCTCCTCGCCCCAGGCGACCGTGAAGCGGTAGACCTTGGCGCCGTCCTGGACGTAAGGCACGGTCTTGGTCGCTTCGCCGAGCGCGATCGGCAGCATGCCGGACGCCAGAGGGTCGAGCGTGCCGGCATGACCGGCCTTTTCCGCCTGGAACAGCCACTTGATCTTGGAGACGGCTTCGGTCGAACCCATGCCGACCGGCTTGTCCAGCACCAGCCAGCCTGAGATCGGCCGGCCCTTCTTCTTGCCGCGACGCGCCACTATTCGCTGTCCTTCATGTCGTCTTTGTCTTTGTCGTCGGCGCCGAGATCGCGCGCCACTTCGGGCGAATGCAGCAATTCGTTGATCTTCTGGAAATTGTCGTAGCTGGTATCGAGCCGGAAGCGGAATTCCGGCATGTACTTCATTTGCCGCAGCGCGCCGGAAACGCGGCCGCGGACGAACTTCGCATGCTTGTTGAGCGCCTCGACCACCGCACCGGTATCCTTGGCGCCAAGCGGCGAAACGAAGGCGGTAGCGATCTTCAGATCGGGCGACATGCGCACTTCCGAGACCGAGACCACTGTGTTCTCGATCAGCGGATCGAGAATCTCGCCGCGCTGCAAGGTCTCGGATAGCGCATGGCGCACCTGCTCGCCGACGCGCAGCATGCGTTGGGATGGGCCTGAAGGGGTTGAACGGGGCATTTTCCTCGGTCCTGAAATCGTGAAGCGCGGGATGGGACCGCGCCGCATGTCTCATATGGTTTGGGCGGCGGCCTTTCGACCACCGCCCGGTCTCAATAGATGCTCGAACTCAGGATGCCCGAACTCAGAGCGTCCTGGTCACCATCTCGACGCGGAAGCACTCAATGACGTCCCCGGCGCGCATGTCCTCGTAGTTCTGGAAGGCCATACCGCATTCCTGGCCGGCCGGAACTTCCGAAACTTCGTCCTTGAAGCGCTTCAGGGTTTTCAGCGTGCCTTCGTGGATGACGACGTTGTCGCGGATCAGGCGGACGCCCGCACCACGCTCGACCTTGCCTTCGGTGACACGGCAGCCGGCGATCTTGCCGATCTTGGTGATGTCGAAGATCTCGAGGATCTCGGCATTGCCGATGAAGGTCTCGCGACGCTCCGGCGAGAGCAGGCCGGAGAGCGCCGCCTTCACGTCATCGACGAGATTGTAGATGATGGAGTAGTAGCGGATCTCGATGCCTGCCGCAGCCGCGGCGGCACGGGCCTGCACATTCGCGCGAACGTTGAAGCCGATGATCGCAGCCCCCGAGGTTTCCGCCAGCGACACGTCGCTTTCGGTGATACCGCCGGCTCCCGCATGGACGATGCGGGCGCGCACCTCGTCGGTGCCGAGATTGTCGAGCGCCGCGTTGATCGCCTCGATCGAACCCTGCACATCGCCCTTGATGACCAGCGGGAATTCCTTCAATCCGCTTGTCTGCAATTGCGACATCATCTGTTCGAGCGAACCGCGCTGGCCGGCATGCCTGGCCACCGCTTTCTCGCGTGCCAGGCGCTGGCGGTATTCGGTGATCTCACGGGCTCGGGCCTCGTTGTTGACCACGGCGAAGCGGTCGCCGGCCTGCGGCGTACCTTGCAGGCCGAGCACCTCCACCGGCATTGCCGGCGGCGCCTCCTTGACCTGCTCGCCGCGGTCGTTGACCAGCGCGCGCACCCGGCCCCACTCGTTGCCCGCGACGAGAATATCGCCCGGCATCAACGTGCCGGTTTGCACCAGCACGGTGGCGACAGGGCCGCGGCCCTTATCGAGTTGGGCCTCGATGACAACGCCTTCGGCGGTGCGCTCCGGATTGGCCTTCAGGTCGAGGATTTCGGCCTGCAGCAGGATCGCTTCGAGCAGCTTGTCGAGGTTGATGCCCTTGGTCGCCGACACTTCGACGTCCAGCACCTCGCCGCCCATGGATTCAACGAACACCTCATGACGCAGCAATTCCGAACGCACTTTCTGCGGGTCAGCGTCATGCTTGTCGATCTTGTTGATCGCAACGATGATCGGAACGCCGGCCGCCTTGGCGTGGTTGATCGATTCGATCGTCTGCGGCATCACGCTGTCGTCGGCCGCCACCACGAGGATCGCGATATCGGTGGCCTGGGCGCCGCGGGCACGCATCGCGGTGAAGGCGGCGTGGCCGGGCGTGTCGATGAAGGTGACCTTGTTACCGTTCTTCTCGACCTGATAGGCGCCGATATGCTGGGTAATGCCGCCGGCTTCGCCGGACACCACATTGGCATTGCGGATAGCGTCGAGCAGCGAGGTCTTGCCGTGATCGACATGGCCCATGATCGTTACCACCGGCGGACGCGGCTGGAGATCCTCGGGACGATCGGCGATATTGAACAAGCCCTCTTCGATGTCGGACTCTGCGACGCGACGGACCGTATGGCCAAATTCGGTCGCGACCAGTTCGGCCGTGTCGGCGTCGATGACGTCGCCAGGCTTCAGGATCTGGCCCTGCTTCATGAAGAACTTGACCACGTCGACAGCGCGCTCGGACATGCGCTGCGCCAGCTCCTGGATGGTGATGGTCTCCGGCAAGATCACTTCACGCATGACTTTCTCGCGTGGTTCGTTGTGCAACGCGCGCTTGAATTTCTCCTGACGGCGGCGCATCGACGACAGCGAGCGGGCGCGCGCATCCTCATCGGAAAGCGCCGAATTCAGCGTCAGCTTGCCGCGGCGGCGATCTTCCTCGCCCTTGGTCGGCTTGGCCGGACGCGCCACTTCGGGCGTGACCAGACGGCGCACCGGCGCACCGGCACCGGTCCGCTTCGGCTTGACGTCTTCCTCGTCATCGACTGTCGCCAGTTCGGCGGCCAGCGGCGCACGGCGGCGCGCCTCTTCCTCAGCACGGCGGCGGGATTCGGCCTCGGCCTGCAGCCGTGCCTCTTCCTCGGCCTGACGGCGCGCCGATTCTTCGCGCTCGCGGCGGCGGCGCTCCTCGTCCTCGCTGCGGCGCTTGGCCTCCTCGATGGCGCGCTGGCGATCCTCGACGTCGCGCACCTTCGAGCCCTCGAGAGCCCGGCGGCGTGTTTCCATTTCCTGGCGCGACAGCTCGTTCAGCACCATGCCGCCGCGTTCGACCGGCGGCGGAGGCGGCGGCGCCTTGGGGGCCTCCTGCACGGCAGGCGCTGCCGCGACCGGCTTCGGCGTGAAGACGGACACAGGCGCTGCCGCCGGCTCCGGCTTGTCGCCGGGCAGCGAGAATTTGCGCTTCTTGGTCTCGACGACCACCGACTTGGTGCGGCCGTGCGAGAAGTTCTGGCGCACCGTGCCCTGTTCCATACCGGGGCGCTTCAGCGTCAAGGTCTTCTTCGGCGTAACACTCAGCGTCTTGTCGTCGCCCGATTTCGTATCGCTCATTCCATATCCTCTGCGGCATCATCTTCGTCAGCAACGGCCGCAAGCATTGCCAGATCGTCCGGGGAACCGCCCCGATATCGGTCGAGCGCAACCATGCGCTTCTGGACCGCCCTGCCCGCGTCTTCCGCGAGAACGGCAGCATGTATCACATTTGTACCCCCCAATGCCAAGCTCAACTCGGCCTCGGAGAAAAGTTTGTAAGCGCGGATCGCAGGCCCGCCGAGGTGGACGGTTGCCCGTCGCGCCTGGCTTATCTTGCGGACGCCATCGTCGGAAGCCTCGGTCGCGTGGAGCACGAAAAGTGCAAGTCCGCCGCGCACGGCGCTCTCGACCTTGGTCGCTCCGAGCGCTATAGCGCCCGCCTTGCGGGCTAGGCCAAGCATGCCCAGAGCGGACCTGGAAAGCAGCGCGTCGACCATACCGCCAAGATCGGCTGGCACGGTCACCTGCGCCTTAAAGGCACGGGCAAACAGGTTTTTCGCCGCTGCCTTGTCTATATGTAGGCGGTCGGCGGTCACCCAGCAACCGCGGCCGGGCAGGTTTCTCTTGATGTCCGGAACGACGGCCGAATCCGGGCCGACGACGAAACGGATCAGCTCATCCGGTTCGGCTTGCCTGCGGGTGACGATGCAGGTGCGATCGTTCATCTCGTCCAAGGGCGGGTTCGGTGCGATGCGGTTTCACCTCACGCACCGACGGTTTCGTCAGCCGGCACGCCCTCGGCGGCAAGCTCGTCTTCTGTGATCCAGCCAGCCTTCAGGCGGGCGGCCAGGACCATCTGCTCGGCATCGGCGCGCGACACGCCATGATTGGCGAGCACACCTGGGAATACCTTCGTCTCGCCGTCCTTGCGTTCCTTCCAGCCGGTCAGGTCGTCGGCGGCGTAGCCAGCGAAATCCTCGATCGTCTTCACGCCGTCCTCGCCGAGCGTCACCATCATGGCGGTGGTGATGCCGGGAATCTCGCGCAACTCGTCCTTGACGCCGAGTGCCTTGCGCTTCTCGTCGTGCTCGGCTTCGATCTTCTCCAGATATTCGCGGGCGCGGGTCTGGATCTCCGAAGCCGTGTCCTCGTCGAAGCCGTCGATCGACGCGATTTCACCGGAATCGACGTAGGCGACCTCCTCGACGCTGGTGAAGCCTTCGGAAGCGAGCACCTGGCCGACCATCTCGTCGACGTCGAGGGCTTCCATGAACAGCGACGACCGTTCGACGAATTCCTTCTGGCGGCGTTCGCTCTCTTCCTGCTCGGTCAGGATGTCGATGTCCCAGCCGGTGAGCTGCGAGGCAAGACGGACGTTCTGGCCGCGGCGGCCGATGGCCAGCGACAGCTGATCGTCGGGGACGACGACCTCGATACGTTCGGCATCCTCGTCGAGCACGACCTTGGCGACTTCCGCCGGCTGCAATGCATTGACGATGAAGGACGCCGCCGAGGGCGACCACGGGATGATGTCGATCTTCTCGCCCTGCAATTCGCCGACGACCGCCTGGACGCGGCTGCCGCGCATACCGACGCAGGCGCCGACCGGATCGATGGAGCTGTCACGCGAGATGACGGCGATCTTGGCGCGCGAACCCGGATCGCGGGCGACCGACTTGATCTCGATGATGCCGTCGTAGATTTCCGGCACTTCCATGGTGAACAGCTTCGCCATGAACTGCGGATGGGTGCGCGACAGGAAGATCTGCGGGCCGCGCTGTTCGCGGCGCACGTCATAGACATAGGCGCGGACGCGATCGCCATATTTGTAGTTTTCGCGCGGGATCAGCTCGTCGCGGCGGATGATCGCCTCGCCGCGGCCAAGATCGACGATGACGTTGCCGTATTCGACGCGCTTGACGGTGCCGTTGACGATCTCGCCGATACGGTCCTTGTATTCGTCATATTGCCGGTCGCGCTCGGCCTCGCGCACCTTCTGCACGATGACCTGCTTGGCCGACTGTGCGGCGATGCGGCCGAAATCCATCGGCGGCAGCTGTTCGGCGATGAAATCGCCGAGCTGGGCGTCCGGATTGCGCTCGCGCGCCGAGGAAATGGCAATCTGCGTCGCGTAATCGTCGACCTTCTCGACCACTTCCATCAGCCGCTGCAGCTTCATCTCGCCGGTGTTGGCGTTGATGTCGGCGCGGATGTTGGTTTCCTGGCCGTAGCGCGAGCGCGCGGCCTTCTGGATCGCATCGGCCATGGCGGCGATGACGATCGACTTGTCGATCGACTTTTCACGCGCGACCGCATCGGCGATCTGCAGCAGTTCAAGCCTGTTGGCGCTTACAACCATCTTTTTTCTCCCGAGCTTGTTGCCGACCTTTACGGCCGGCAGCCCAATCACATTTCCTGTTCGGTTTCGTCTTCCGCGCCCACTTCCGCACCCTCTGGCGCCTCTTCGGGTTCGCCGCGGCGTTTCCTGGCTTCCTTGCGCGCCCGGTTGTCCTTCGACAGCGCATCGCGGATAAGATCGTCGGTCAGGACCAGCCGCGCGTCGGCGATCGCATCGTAGGGCACGCGCACCGTCGGCTCCTCGCCGTAAGCGGCCTTGTCGCGCTCGATCAGCACACCGTCCGCGTCGCTTTCGGCGATCTTGCCCTTGAAGCGCTTGCGGTCGGCGACGAGAACCGACGTTTCCATCTTCACCAGATGGCCGGTCCAGGCTACAAAATCCGATTTGCGGACCAGCGGCCTGTCTATGCCCGGCGACGACACTTCGAGATGATATGCCTTCTCGATCGGATCATCGACATCGAGCGCCGGCGATACCGCCCGGCTGACCTCTTCGCAATCCTCGACGGTCATTGTGCCGTCCTCGCGTTCGGCCATGATCTGCAGCGTGAGCCCGTTCTGGCCCGACAAATGCACACGTACCAAGCGGAAGCCGATGGCACGCAGTACCGGCTGGACGATCAGCGCGATGCGCGCATCGATACCGCTTTCGCGGATGATGCGGTCGTCGCCTTCGCTTGCCGTCACTGTCATTCGGTGCCTGTCGCTCGATTCCTGTTTGGCCGGCAGGTAATAAAAAAGAGCGGGACCGGGTGGACCCACTCTTCGTCATACCGACCAAGAATTTGAAGCTGATATAGACGATCATGGCCGTCGTTTCAAGCCCGTCGTGCATCTGGGCAGGGCTGGGAGTCCGCAGCGCTGTGCCAAATGCATGGCGGCCATGCAGTGATCCCCCTTTGAGCACCGGCGACGCACGACTATCTATGTTGCATTGCACAGTTGGAGCGCTCACTGCGCTCTAAAGGGTACCGATCATGACCAACCGTGGATTTTTCTCAGCCATAGGCGACTTCTTTAGCGTGTTCGGCAGCGCCGTAGCCGTGTCGCGGGCTGTGGAAAACGGTTGCAAGCCGCATGCGCACGATTTGCGCAATCTCGGCATGGAGCCGGCAGCCTTCGACAAAATCCGCCGCTTCTGAGCCAGGTGAGCACCGAGAGCCTTCGGCCCATCCGCCTTTGCTCAGTTCCGGACGTCCTGCTTATTTCCGCACGAAGGTGAGATAGGCAGGCCGTCGGCCTTCGCGAATGGCCTTGGCCTCATAGCGCGTCCCTGGCCAGCCATCATAGGACCGATGCCAGTCGGCAGCTTCGTTTGCCTGCCACGCGAAGGCGCCATGCGCCCGGCAATGCAGCAGCGTCCAGTTCACATAGCTGTCGATGTCGGACGCAAAGTGGAATTTTCCGCCGTGCTTCAGGACGCGCGCGAAGCGGTCGAGATTGACCGGGCTGACGAAGCGCCGCTTCCAGTGCTTCTTCTTCGGCCACGGATCCGGGTAGAGAAGGTCGATGCCGTCAAGCGAAGCCTGCGGCAGCCAGTCCAGCAGGCGCGTGGCGTCGTCGTCATAGACGCACAGATTGGCAAGCGGACGCTCCCGGACCGCCATCATCATCTTGGCCATGCCGTTGACGAAGGGTTCGACGCCGATAAAGCCGGTCGCCTGGCTGGCCGTGGCACGGTGCAGAAGATGTTCGCCGCCGCCAAAACCGATTTCGAGCAGGACAGCGGAAACTTCTGCTTCGAAAAGGCTGCGCAGATCGGCCGGCGGTTCAACCGTCAGATCGAGCCTGTAGGCAGCGAAGCCGCTCTCCAGAGCCGCCGCCTGCTGCGGTCGAATGGTCTTGCCGCGCCGGCGACCGAAAAATGCCTCGGTCGCACGGCTTGGCCGGTCCTTCGGATCCATAGGCGCCGCGGTTAGGCGGCGACCGCTTCGGCGACCGGTTCGGCGAGAGCGTCCTTGAGCGCCTTGGCGAGATCGGTCTTCTCCCAGGAAAAGGATCCGTCGCGGCCGGCCTTGCGGCCGAAATGGCCATAGGACGACGTCTTGGCATAGATCGGCTTGTTGAGATCGAGGTGGCGGCGGATGCCGGACGGCGACAGGTCCATCACGGTGCGCAGTGCACGCTCCAGCTTTGCCTCGTCGACCTTGCCGGTGCCGTGCAGGTCGACGTAGATCGACAGCGGCTGCGCGACGCCAATCGCATAGGAAAGCTGGATGGTGCAGCGATCGGCGAGCTTCGCGGCGACCACGTTCTTGGCGAGATAGCGCGCCGCATAGGCCGCCGAGCGGTCGACCTTGGTAGTGTCCTTGCCGGAAAAGGCGCCGCCGCCATGAGGCGCAGCCCCACCATAGGTGTCAACGATGATCTTGCGGCCGGTCACGCCGGCGTCGCCGTCGGGTCCGCCAATGACGAACTTGCCGGTCGGATTGATATACCAGTTGCAATTGTCGGCGATCTTCAGGTCGCCCAGCGCCTCGCGGATATAGGGCTCGACGACTTCGCGCACCTTCTTCGAATCCCACGTCGCATCGAGATGCTGGGTCGACAGCACGATCTGCGTCACTTCCGCCGCCTTGCCGTCGACATAGCGGACCGTAACCTGGCTCTTGGCATCCGGCCCGAGCCTGCCGGCATCACCGCTGCCTTCATGGCGCGCGGCGGCCAGCAGTTCGAGGATCTTGTGGCTGTAGTAGATCGGCGCCGGCATCAGATCCGGCGTCTCGCGGCAGGCATAGCCGAACATGATGCCTTGGTCGCCGGCCCCTTCCTCGCCTTGCCGGTCGGAGGCGTTGTCGACGCCTTGGCCGATATCCGGCGATTGGCCGTGCAGCAGGACCTCGATCTTGGCCGTCTTCCAGTGGAAGCCAGCCTGCTCGTAGCCGATTTCGCGGATTGCCTTGCGGGCGACCGACTTGAACTTGGCCGGGTTGACAAGCGGATGGCCGGCCGCATCCTTCAGGATGTGGCCCTCCTTGTCCTTCTTGAGCAGCGTCTCGGGGACGCGCACTTCACCAGCGATGACAACGCGATTGGTCGTCGCGAGCGTCTCGCAGGCGACGCGGACTTTCCATGGGTCCATGCCGGTCTTTCTGGCCTCGCGGTAGACGAGATCGACAATCTCGTCGGAGATACGATCGCAGACCTTGTCGGGATGGCCCTCGGCAACGGATTCCGAGGTGAAGAAATAATTGTGCCGCGTCACGGGTGTCCCCTCTTGAAAAAAATATCGGCAGGCCGCCGATTTTGGCGCGCCAGTTGTTAACGGTGCCGGGCGCCGCTCGTCAAGCCGTGCAGCCGTTCTGGCATGAATTTGACGTTATTATCTTTGCATCCCGAAGACGGCGGCAGGGCGCACTACCATTATCTCTTGCACCAACAGACTGAAGAGAACGGTTTCGAGGAAGCATGTCGAGCAAAATCGATCCGCGCTTCGGCGCATCGGCGGAATGCACATCCCACGGTGCACCCAGCCACGAGAAATTGCATGCCCCGCTACGACGACCTCGTCCTCTTTGACTTCTTCACTGGCCAGTCAGTCGGCTTCGTCGATGGAGAGCGACTTCACAAGCTCGATGATCTTGCGGCGCACTTTCACGTCGGCGATCTTGACGAAGGCGCGGTTCAGCTGGAGGCCTTCCGGGCTGCCGCAGAATTCGACGGCGGAGGTCATCGACGCATCCTCGGCAAATCCACGGTTGCCCACGGCCTCCTGACCGGGCGCATCCTCGAAAAAGAAGGCGACGGGCACGCCGAGTATCGAGGCGATTGCCTGCAAACGGCTGGCGCCGACGCGATTGGTGCCTTTTTCGTACTTTTGGATCTGCTGGAACGTTATGCCGAGGTTTTCGCCCAGTTTTTCCTGGCTCATTCCCAGCATATTGCGGCGAAGCCGGATGCGGCTTCCGACGTGGATGTCGATCGGATTCGGCTTTTTCTTGTTTTCTTCTGTCATTTTTTCCTCGCCGAATTTTTCCGGCTTTTTCTATTTTGCTGCCCAAACGAAACCGGCGGCCCGTGCCCCAACAGAACGACCTATCGACTTCGATAATTTTTCAGGCGCTTACAGTATGAGTTTCTAATGTGTCGGCTGTCAATTCGCCCGTAGCCTTTGCCTTACGTTCAAAATGCATGCCGCAACGGCAAGCAGAAACATGATCAGCATTCCGTTAATGCGTCGTTGGCCGGAGGAAACGATGGCTTGGCTGGAGATCGGCACACGCACGTCGATGGCGCCGCGTGCATCGATTGCCAGCGCGTCGACGATGCGACCGCGCGGGTCGACAACGGCCGAAATGCCGTTATTAGCCGCGCGCAACAGGGGCACCCCATTCTCCACCGCCCGGATCTGCGCCTGCCTGAAGTGCTGGTACGGCCCCGGCGTGTCGCCGAACCAGGCGTCATTGGTGACGTTCACAATAAGCTCGGCTGACGTTGCGTCAACCGCGACCAGATCGGGAAAGATGACCTCATAGCAAATAAACGGCAGCGCCCGGATGCCGCCGGGCAGCGCGATCGGGTGCCGCTCATTGCCGGCCGCGAAGGTCATCGGGCCGGCAACAAGCTGCTCAAGCCCGAAGCGGCCGAGCAGATCGGCGAAAGGTAGATATTCGCCAAAGGGTACCAGATGAACCTTGTCGACGGCATCGACGATTTCGCCCCTTTCGTCGATCGCCACGACCGAGTTGTAGTAACGGCTGCCGGTATTTGCCGCCGAGCCGCCTTCCTCGCGAACGACTCCGGCGACCAGCATCTGGCCATCGCCAAGCATCTCTCCGATGGCAGGCAGGGCATCCGGACGTTCGGTGAACAGAAACGGCACGGAGGTCTCCGGCCACAGGATCAATTGCGGCCTGTCATGGCCGGGTTCCGGCGCCTTGGCCGAAAGCCCCATCATGGTGGCGAAGATGCGGTCGCGCACCGAGGCATCCCATTTCTCGGTGAGGTCGACGGCAGGCTGCACGATACGGACGTCGAGGCTGCGGGCGGCCGGCTTTTCGGGGGCGGCAAGCCTGATATAGCCGAAGCCGGCATGGGCGGCGGCGAGAACGACAAGCAATGCAGCGCCGAGGCGAAGATGCCGGCGCGCCGCAAGCAGGGCCGGCAGCGCAAAGACGAAGACCGCAAGCGCATTCATGCCGATCATGCCGGTCACCGATACGCTCTGCATCAGCAAAGGCACCGGCATCGCCGCATAGCCGACGGCATTCCACGGAAAGCCGGTGAACAGGAAGCCGCGCAGCCATTCCGCCAGGGCAAAGCCGAAGGCAAGTGCCGCGATGCGGCCGATGTCGTTGCTCCACCACAGCCGGGCAACCACGGCGGCGAAGCCATAGAAGAAGGCGAGCGCGAGGGGGATGCCGACCACTGCGAACGGCAAGGCCCAGGCGAAGCTGTCGGCCTCGACCAGCAGCGCCGAGCCGACCCACCAGAGACCGGCAAGAAAATAGCCGAATCCGAACCACCAGCCGGTAGCGAAAGCCGGCAGCAAGCGTCGCAGAAAACCGTCCGAGGCTTCGCCGGTCGCGCCGTCGAGGAGCCAGACCAGCAGCGGGAACGAAACGAAACAGACGGCGAAGAAATCGTAAGGCGCCTGGGCAAGAACCGCCAGCGCCCCGGCAAGAAACGCCACCAGCGCGCGCCGCCAGCCCCAAAGCAGAATTATCCGGCCGGCCTGGCGCTCCATCTATGCTTCCGAGTCGTGCGAATCAGGAAGCAAGATTTATCAGGCCGCGGTCTCGGCTCCAAACCGGATAGGCGCGACCAAGTCCGCTCATAGCTATCGATGCCAGCCTTCGATCGTCAGTCCGCTCGGCCGCTCAGCCTCTTCGCGCGGAATGGAGCCTATCGTCTGCGCGAAAGTCCAGACATGGTCTTCAGGATCGCGCGCCCTGTACAGCCGTTCACCATAGAACTGGTCGGCAGGCTGCTCGATGATCTCGGCTCCCGCCGCCTTTGCACGATCACAATGGGAATCTATCCCGTCTTTCAGGCGTACATAGACGGATTGGGTGTTCCTGCCTCCAACCGAAGCCGGGCTGGCGATGTGGTTGGCCCATTCGGAATCGATGATGATATAGCCGTCGCCGAACCGCATCTCGGAATGGACAAGCGTCCCATCAGCATCGCTGACCACCATGCTCGGCTCGAAGCCGAAGGCCTTTTCAAGCCATGTCAATGCGGCCCACGGATCCTGGTAGAATACGCCGGAGCCCAAGGTCGAGTGCTTGAACGGGTCCTCAACCGGCATCGGGCGAGCCGCGTCTTTCAAGCCTGCTCGGTGCGGACGGCGCGGCGGCGGCGCTCGCCCTTCAGGGTCTCGACGATGCGCACGCGCTTGACGCGGCGCGGATCGGCGTCGAGCACGTGGAACTCGAAACCGGGTATGGCCTGAACCACTTCGCCGCGCGCCGGCACCCGGCCAAGCGTGTTGAAGATCATGCCGCCGATCGTGTCGACATATTCGCCGTGCTCGCCGGCGGTGAAATCCTCGCCGATCATCTTGGCGACATCGTCGATCTCGGCCTTGCCGTCGACGACGAAGACGCCTTCGCCGGCCTGGGTGATCATCGGCTCGTCCTCATCATGCTCGTCCTCGATGTCGCCGACCACCATCTCGACGATGTCCTCGAGCGAGACGAGACCGTCAGTGCCGCCATATTCGTCGATGACCAAAGCCATCTGGGTGCGCGTCGTCTGCATCCGCCCCATCAGGTCGGAGGCGAGCATCGACGGCGGCACGAACAGCACCGGTCGGATCAGATTGAGATCGCCGATGGTGCGCGCCAGATCGACCTGGGCGAGATCGAGAACAGTCGCGACCGGGGGTTTCCTGGTCGTCCTGCCCTTTCTGACGCGGGCGACCTTGGTGATGTGCGCCAGCACGTCGCGGATATGGACCATGCCGCGCGGGTCGTCGAGCGTCTCCGAATAGACCGGCATGCGGGAATGGCCGGACTGCTCGAACAGCCCCAGAAGATCGCCGAGCTTCGTCGTGATCTCGACCGCCTCGATGTCGGCGCGCGGCACCATGACGTCCTCGACGCGCACTTCGCGCAGACGCAGGATGTTGTTGAGCATGGCGCGTTCGCCGGGCGAGAAGGATTCAGCATCGCTCGCCGTTTCGGCAAGCGCGCCGGCAATCTCCTCGCGCAGGCTGGTGCCGTTCCGATGCCTGAAAAGCCCGAGCACGCGATCGAACAGGGAAGGACCGGCAGGCGATGCCTCGCTGGCGAAGCTGCCGGTCGTGGTACTCGGACTCGAGCCCTCTTCCGTCGTTTCGGAAGGCTTGGTCGCACTGCCGGCGTCGGAGCGGGCGGCAGTCTCTGGTTTGTCGTTCATCATCGTCCGGTCAATTGGTCTTTTGTAATTACGTGTAGGGATCGGGAATGGCAAGCCTCGCAAGTGCTGCGCGCTCTGTCGCTTCCATCAATTCCGCTTCGGCGTCGGTTTCGTGATCGTAGCCCAGCAAATGCAGCAGGCCGTGGATAACGAGATGGGAGATATGGTCCTCGACCGGCTTGTCTTCCAGTGCCGCCTCGCGCGCGACAGTCTCGGCGGCCAGCACGATGTCGCCCAGCATCGGCGGCAGAGGCCCGCCCCTCGCAAACGGAAAAGCTGGAAAAGACAGGACGTTGGTCGGCTTGTCCTTGCCGCGCCAGCCGGCATTGAGCGTACGAATATGGGCATCGTCGGAAAAGACGATGCTGAGCTCGGAACGCCCGTCCGCACCGGTTTCGGTAAAGGCGGCCACCACCGCGCGGTCGACCAGCCGCGTCAGCATCGTCTCGTCGGGCCAATCGCCCGCCTCGATCGCGATATCGATCTCGACGGGAAGCTGCCCCCCCGCCTTTTGCTCCTCAGCCATGCGGCCGCATCATCAAATCAGCCTTCGACACCCAAGCCCCTGGCCAGCTTGCCGTCACGGTCGTAGGCCTTGACGATCTCGGCGACCAGCGGATGCCTGACGACGTCGCCCTCGTTGAAGCGGACCGTCACCATGCCGGTGACGCCGTCGAGGATTCTCAGTGCCTCGACCAGACCGGACTTGGTGTTTGGCGGCAGATCGATCTGGGTCGGATCACCGGTGACGATCATACGCGAATTCTCGCCGAGCCGGGTCAGGAACATCTTCATCTGCATCGGCGTGGTGTTCTGCGCCTCGTCGAGGATGACGGCAGCGTGCGCCAGCGTACGGCCGCGCATGAACGCCAGCGGCGCGATCTCGATGACCTCGGCGGCAATCGCCCGCTCGACCTTGTCGGCCGGCATCAGGTCGTAGAGCGCGTCATAGAGCGGCCGCAGATAGGGATCGACCTTCTCCTTCATGTCACCCGGCAGAAAGCCAAGCCGTTCGCCGGCCTCGACCGCGGGGCGCGACAGCACGATGCGTTCGACCATGCCGCGTTCGAGCAGCATTGCCGCATGCGCCACCGCCAGATAGGTCTTTCCGGTGCCGGCCGGGCCGATGCCGAAGACGAGTTCCGACCGCTCCAGCGCGCGCATATAGGCGTCCTGGTTCAGCGAGCGGGCATAGATGGTCTTCTTGCGCGTCGATATCTGGGCGGCGGACACCTTGCCTTTGCGCTCCAGCGTCGGCAGCGTTAGCTGGTCGTCGGTGGCGATCGCCATGCGCACGGCGCCGTCGACATCGGACTGGCCGATATCGGTGCCTTTCTGCAGAATGCCATAAAGATTGTCCAAGGCGCGGCGTGCCTGCTCGGCGGCCGAGGAAGAGCCCTTGATGGTCAATTGGTTGCCGCGCGAGCGGATGTCGACGCCGAGCTTCTGCTCGAGCCTGGCCAGATTTTCGTCGAACTGGCCGTAAAGGGCGCTGGCAAGCTTGTTGTTGTCGAAAGTCAGTACGATGTGCACCATATCCGAGGCCCCCGAGGGTAGGTTCTGGGGCAGGTTCTTCACTTCAGCAGCGCTCAACCGTCTCTCCTCATCTGCCGAGGCCTTCAGGCCAATTCGGCGAACAGGCTGTTGTAGCCCGTCTTCGTGATTCGTACCTGGATAATGTCACCGATTTCGCCGGCCATTTCATCAACAATAACCGGCTGCAGCCATGGCGAGCGGCCAACCTTCTGGCCGGCCTGGCGGCCCGGCTTCTCGATCAGCGTGTCGATGGTCCTGCCGACCAGGCTGGTGCCGAAATCCTGCTGCTGTTTCAGAAGCAGCGCCTGCAGTCGCTGCAGGCGCTCGTCCTTGACCGCCTCCGGCACGTGATCGCTCATCTCGGCGCCCGGCGTGCCGGGGCGCGGCGAATATTTGAACGAAAAGGCCGAGGCATAGTTGACGTCTTTGACCAACTGCATCGTCGCCTCGAAATCGGCTTCCGTCTCACCGGGAAAGCCGACGATAAAATCGCCCGACAGTGCAATATCGCTCCGTGCGGCGCGGATGCGATCGATCAACGTCAGATAGTCCTTGGCCATATGCCTGCGGTTCATCGCCTTGAGTATGCGGTCGGAGCCGGATTGCACCGGTAAATGTAGATAGGGCATTAGCGTCGGCAAATCACGATGGGCGGCGATCAATTCATCGTCCATGTCGCGCGGATGGCTGGTCGTGTAACGCAGCCGCGCCAGGCCCGGAATCTCGGCCAGCCTGTACAGCAGCCGGCCAAGGCCCCATTCCTCGCCGTTTTGGCCCCTCCCGTGCCAGGCATTGACGTTCTGGCCGAGCAGCGTCACCTCGCGCACGCCGGCATCCGCCAGACGCTCGGCCTCGGCGACGATCTGTGCCACCGGCCGCGATACTTCCGAGCCGCGCGTATAAGGCACGACGCAGAAGGTGCAGAACTTGTCGCAGCCTTCCTGAACGGTCAAAAACGCCGTCACGCCGCGCCTGATCAGTTCGGCGCGCTTCGGCTGCGGCAGATGCTCGAATTTGTCCTCGACGGCATAGTCGGTCTCGACGACCTTTTCGCCACCGCGCGCCCTCGCCAGCACACCGGGCAGCCGGTGATAGGTCTGCGGACCGATGACCAGATCGACGGCCGGCGAGCGGCGGATGATCTCGGCACCCTCGGCCTGCGCCACGCAGCCGGCGACGCCAACCAGCATTTCGCGCCCGGCCTTCGCACGCTCGGCCTTCATCTCACGGATGCGCCCAAGTTCGGAATAGACCTTTTCCGCCGCTTTCTCGCGGATGTGGCAGGTGTTGAGCAGCACCAGATCGGCCTCGCCGATGGCGTCCGTCGCGGCATAACCGTCGGCCGCCAGAGCATCGGTCATGCGCTGCGAATCGTAGACGTTCATCTGGCAGCCATAGGTCTTGACGAAGACCTTTCTGGTCGCGGCAGGCGGAACGACCAGGTCGGCGGCGGCAGCGCCGATGTCGTCGCGTTCTATCGTGTTCAATTCCATTTCGCGGCTTCTAGCGCCTTTTCCTGACAAAAAACAGACGAATCTGGCTGGAACCTGCGCGGATTACCGGCTTGGGCGCGGATCGGCGAGCGCCGCCTGTACCATCTCGCGCACCTGGCGTTCCATCTGCTTTGCCGTTTCCTTGCGGCTGGAGCCCTTGGAGAAAGCGATCGCCTCGCCAAAATGCACCTCGACGTCGAGGGCGCCCTCGGCCATCAGCACCTTGAGGTGCGGCATCAGCTCCTCATCGCCGATCCAGGCGGCAACCGGCCGATGCCGGCGGCCAAGCGGCACGCCATGCAGGCGCGTATAGACGACCGCCACCGGCTGGATGAAGACCTTTTCGGCCGCCCCTTCCGCAATCGCCATTGTGGCGGCGCCGAACAGCGTGCTCTTGAACGGCAGGATCATGTTGCCGTCGCCGGTCGAGCCTTCGGCAAACAGCACCATGGCGTCGCCTTTGGCCATGCGACCGGCGATCTCGCTCGCCTGGTCGCCCGACGAACGCTTGCGCTCACGCTCGATGAATACGGTGCGCTGCAGCTTCGACAGCATGCCGATCAACGGCCAGCCGGCCATGTCGGCCCTGGCGATGAACGTCACGTCGACCATCGACCCCAGCACCATGATGTCGGTCCAGGAGATGTGGTTGGCCGCAACCAGCAATGGGCGCTGTTCGAAGAGAGAGCCCTTGACATGGATGCGCAGCCCCAACGTCCTGACAATCATCCTGTGCCAGATTTTCAGGATGAAGGTCTCGCGCCAGAGCCCGGTCCTCATCGACACTATCTGCAGCGGCACAAGCATCAGCGAGCCGAGGACAACCAACCCCAGCGCCAGGAAAATCCTGATTTTTCCGATCATCCGCACCACCCCGACGTTTGGCTAACGAAGATCGCGGCGCATGACAAGCGCGCCGGTCGGGCCGTGCTCCGGCGACTTGTAATAGTTGGCGCGCTTGCCGACCTCGCGGAAGCCGAGCCGACGGTAGAGCGCGATCGCGGCAACGTTGGTCTCGTCGACCTCAAGAAAAAGCGCCTCGGCGCGCTGTGCGTGCAGTTCGCGCAGCACCGCATCCATCAATTGCCAGCCGAGCCCCCGGCGCCGATGCGAACGTGCCACCGCGACAGTCAGGATCTCTCCCTCGCCGGCCGCCAGGCGCGCCAGCACGAAGCCGAGCGGCGGCTTGGCGCCCTGTCCGGTCTCGCGCGCGGCATAGCCGAACACCGTGTCCTGCTCGAGCAGTGCGGCGAATTCGTCGTCGGTCCACGGCCGCGCGAAATCCTCGCGATGCAGCACCGACATGGCCGCGCTGTCAGCAACCGTCAGCGGCTCGAGCGCATAGTCCCTGCGGCGCGACTGGAGGAAGGGAATGCGCATCAGTTTTTTTGCCTCGATAGGATAAAGCCTGCCTGGGGCTTTGCGTCGGCGCCGCGCAGATAGAGCGGTTTCGGCTTTTCGCCCTCGCCCTTTTTACCGGCACCTTGGGCGGCGGCCAGCCGGGCATAGACGGCAATGTCGGCGGTGGCCGCCGTCGCGCCGACGTCGAAGGCGCGCCCGACCGAGGCGGCAATTTGCGATGTCGACGTGCCGGCAAGAACCGCAGATCTGTCAACCGCGATGGCGGCGGCTTGTGAAAGGGTGGTCACCGAGGGACCGTAAATCAAAACGGATGCTTCATCATAAAGTGCCGCATGGATTTCCTCGCGCCCTGCATCGAGCGCGGCGAGCACGGCGCGGCCGGGAAACGTCGCTCTCGCTTGCGCCGCCAGTGCTTCCAGAGTCGTCACGCCGATCGCCGGTATTTTCAGCGCCAGCGCCAGGCCGCGCGCCGCCGAGACACCGACGCGCAGACCGGTGAAGGAGCCCGGACCGGTGGAAACGGCAATGGCGCCGAGGCCGGCATAATCGGTTCCGGCCGCCTTCAACGCCCCCTCGATCACGGCCATTAAATGTTCCGCATGGCCCTTGCCGAGATCGAACACCGAACGGCCGAGTTCCTTCCCAGCCGCCGCGTCGTAGACGCAGGCGGCGCAGAGATTGGCAGCACAGTCGATGGCAAGCAACTTCATGGTGGCCGGTTGAGACAGGTTCAACACAAAGTTCCCTGTGCCCGCCAAGGCTGATCCCCGCAAGGGAATAATGCATAGACCGTCAGGCAACTTTGCTCGGATCCGAGTCCAGAAAGGTAAGCTTCGACGAACGCAACTGCCACAAACCGGTGCCGGCACTAGCCGATCTGGTCGATGCGCAGCACGTGATTGTCCCAGACATAGTCCGGCTCGGAACGGGTCGCGCCACCTGGTTCGACGATCTCGCCGGCGCCCGTCGTCGCCATGAAGCTTTTCCCGTCGGGCGCCACGCCGCAGACCTCGACCAGCGCCTTGGTGGCGACGATGCGCCCGCTGGCCGCGTCGATCACGGCAAGCGAATTCCCCTCCGGCGAGGACACGGCGATCGTGCCGGCGACCGGGTTGGCGGCGACCGAGCCGATATAGTTCCTGAAGCCGGAGAGCACATGCTGCGGCATGTCGAGCAGTTGCAATTCCTTGCCGCGCGCCGCGCGGCCGACCAGCGGGGGGCGATCGGTGCCCGGCCCCCTGTACTGGCAGCCGAACCAGACGGTGCCGGACCGGTCGGCGTCCATGTGGCGGATCGACAGCTGGTGCAGCGCCGGCGGCAATTCGTGCTTTTCGATCAGATCGCCGGTGAGACGGTCGACCAGCACATAGGAGGGCTTCATCGTCGCGACGTTGAGCTCGGCGCGGCCATAATCCGGATGCGTTTCGATGCCGCCATTGGCGACGGCAATCGTCCTGCCGTCGGAAAGCAGCAAAAGCTCGTGCGGGCCCATGCCGTAGGTCGGGAATTCGCCGATCCGCTTGAACTTCGCATGCGCATCATAGACGCCGACGACGCCGGCGGCGTTATCGAAATCGTTCTCGGTGGCGTAGAGCAGCGCACCGTCGGCCGAAAACACGCCATGGCCGAAGAAATGCCGGCCGGCAACGCTGGCAATGGTCTGCGGTTCATCGCGGCCGGTGTGGTCGAAGACGACAGCAAAGGTGCCCGGCTGCCTGGCAAACACCACCGAACGCTTCGACACCGGATCGAAGGTAACGTCGTGGCCGCGGTCGGGCAGATCGATCGAATACAGAAGCTTGCCGGCCTCGGACAGGATGGCCGCACCATAGCTGCCGTCGCGCTTGACGAAAGCGGTGGCGAAGACCGCGTCGGCGTCGAGCGTCTTTGCCCAGGCCGACGGCGCCATCGCCGCTACGAAGCCAGCGCCTGCGGCCCTCAGGAAATCGCGCCGATCGATCAGCGGCGTGCGCATAATTAGTCGCCATCCAGTGACGAGAACCCGGCGGTCAGGCCGAATTCGGCAGTCAGCCTGGTGCCGATCAGGGTCGTCAGGCTGGATGTCACCAGTGCGAAATAGTCGAGCTTCCGGCGCAGCGCCGGATCGGCAAGTGCCTTGTCGGTCGGACCTCTGATCGTCTTTGCGACCTCGATCCCGTTGGTCAGCTGGATGTGGACCGATCCCGCCATCCAGCGCGCGTCGGGCGGCAACGCATCGCCAAGCTGCGAGGCCTGGAACAGAGCGTCCATGCCCGCCAGATTCCCGGTCAGCGAGCGGGCGGTGTTTTGCGAACGCCAATAGATCGCCTGTTTCGGTTTGTCGGCCTCCGGCTTGGCGCCCAGGAAGCCTTTCAGGCGCACGTCGCGGACCATTTCCAGCTCGTTGATGAAGACGCCGACCAGTTCGGTCACCGCTTCGGTGCCGTCGTGATAGAGCGCGTTCTGCGGACCCGGATTGCCCCAGAGCGCCGCAAAGCCGCCGGGCTTATTCCAGGCGTCGCTGACCTCGCCGGCGATTGTCTCGACATTGCCGGCAATGGCCGCGCCATAGGCGCAGCGATAGGCGTCGTCCTTGCCGGCCAATCGATCGGCGCCGTCGCCGTAGAGCAGGAATTCCAGTGCGCCGAGCCCTTGCATGGCGACGCTCTTTGTCGCCAGCTGGGCCGAATCGGCGGCTGTCGGATTCTTGCCGGCAAGTGCTGCCTGCACCTGCTTCAGGCCGATGCTCTTGCGGTCCGGCCAAAACAGCATGCGCTCAAGCCGGTTGCTTTCGGCGATCGGCCCGAAACGGATGATTTCCACCACCGACCAGGCATCCACGAGACCCGAGAATTCGGCGCGTGCCGCATCGAGATTGTCTTGCGAGGGCGCCTGGCAAAGCGCGTGCATTGCCCCGGTCAAGCTGTCCGCATGATCATGCAGCCTGGCATAGGCCGGGCGGACAAAGCCGTCGATCGCCCGCTGGATCACGTCCGAAGCTTTCACCGCCGCAGACGCCGGCAGTGCAGCGGCGAAGACCAGCGTGAGAGCAAGAACAAGCGCAAGACGCTTCGGCATCAGAGCGACTCCAGAAACTTGATCAGCGCATCGCGGTCGGCCGCATCGGCTGCGGCAAAGCGGTCACGCGCCTTCTGCCCCTCGCCGCCATGCCACAGGATCGCCTCGGCCAGGCTGCGCGCGCGCCCGTCATGCAGGAAGAAGGTGTTGCCGCTGACCGTCTGGGTGAGTCCGATGCCCCACAGTGGCGGCGTGCGCCATTCGCTTCCCGTGGCCTCGCCCACCGCCTGCCCGTCGGCAAGACCCGGCCCCATGTCATGCAGCAGAAAATCGGAATAAGGCCAGATCAGCTGAAAGGCCTGCGCCTTGTTCGGGGTGCCGCGACGGGTGACGAATTTCGGCGTATGGCAGGAGATGCAGCCCATATCGTAGAACAGTTTTTTGCCGACGAGCACGTCCGGTCTGTCGAGGTCGCGCCGGGCCGGCACGGCAAGGTTTTGCGAATAGAAGGTAACGAGGTCCATGACGGGCGGCGGCGCTTCGACCGGACCGAGGCGGTCCTGCACACCGTTGGGTAGGGCAAGGCAGGCCTTTTCTCCGGAGGTGCAATCGCCCCAGTGCTTCGGCACCTCGGGCGTCGAAATGCCGATATCGCCGGCAAAAGCGTCCGCCGATTGCTGGCGGATCGATGCGGCCTGCGCCTTCCAGCCGAAACGGCCGAGCGTCAGCTCGCCGCTGCTGCCGTCGCGTATTATGTTGGGCCTGCCGGAAATACCGTCGCCATCGCGGTCGGCCGGATCGGCATGGGCAAGGATGTCGGCCGGAGCGATCTGCTCGACCAGGCCAAGGCCGATCATCGGCGGCGTCATGCGCGGCGACAGCGTGGTGCGTGGATCGAGCGGCCCGTAGGCAAGGCCCTCGACCGAATAGCTGGGCTTGCGCAGCGACACCACGCTGCCGTCCGCCAATTTTACTTTCTCGTCTTGATAGTCGACACGCATCCTGCCTTCGCCCCGCAGGCCAGGAACGGCCAATTCCTGCAGCTGCGTGCCATAGACCGGGTCGGGGAAGTTGAGCACCTTGTGATCGGCGAGCGCGGCTTTTTCCTCCTCGGTGCTGGCTTGCCGTGCCAGGCGCAGGAACATCGAGGTGGTGCCGCTGTCGCCTTCCGGCGGGTGGCCGCGGCCGTCCTTCAGATGGCAGTTCTGGCAGGCGCGCTCGTTGAACAGCGGACCAAGCCCATCCGAGGCCTGTGTCGAGGATGGCGACGACACCCAGTTCTTGCGAAAAATGGCGTTGCCGAGCTTGAACGTGCCCTCTTCCTCGAAGCTGATGTTGGCGGAGGATTGCGAGAAGGCGTCCTTGTTGACGTCCTTCTTCGAGGTGCCGGCGCCGCCCTGCATCAGCTCGAATTGCTCGGGCTTGGAGAAATCGCTGGTTGGCCTGGTGATGGCGATAACGCGCGCCAAATCCTTCGGCGTCAGATCGGTGCGGCTGGTGGCAAGGCCCGCCGGTTGCGGCGCGCCGGCCAGAGCCGAGGCGGTAAGCGTCGCCACGACGGCCAGAAAAGCGGCGCGAACCATTCCGTATCGCGGCTTCTTCTGAGGCGGCAGGCCGCAATCTTCGGCCGGCCGCAAGCGGCGCAAGAAATCTAGGGGGCGCCGCATTCCCGCATGTCCTTATTCCGCCTCGTCGGCCGATGCCGCGTTGAGCTGGCCGTATTTTTCCTCGCCGATCGAGGCGAGCAGGTCGAGTTGCGTCTCGAGGAAGTCGATGTGACCTTCCTCGTCAGTAAGCAATTCCTCGAACAGCTTCATCGTCACGTAGTCGCCTGCTTCATTACAAATCTCGCGCGAACGCTTGTAGGCGGTGCGCGCGTCATATTCGCCGGCAAGATCGGATTCGAGCACTTCCTTGACATTCTGCCCGATGCGCAGCGGCGCCACGGACTGCAGGTTCGGATGGCCCTCGAGGAAGATGATACGCGCCACGAGCCGGTCGGCATGGTGCATTTCCTCGATCGATTCAGCGCGTTCCTTCTTTGCCAGCTTGGCGTATCCCCAGTCTTCCAGCAGCCGGAAATGCACCCAGTACTGATTGACCGCTCCAAGTTCCAGAAACAGAGCCTCGTTAAGCCGCTCTATGATCTGCTGTTCGCCTTTCATGGGTTCTGCTCCCGTATTGGACGCGCAGGCCTCTGACGCGATCCAGATGTGAAACGATGTCCACGCCGCTCGCCGCCGAGCGGGCGTGGTAATTTTCGGTGACCCGAATGATCGTTTCGACCACATTTGGGAAGCAGCCGCAACAGCGACCGCGCTTGTGCATGGCATGATAGACCTTCGCCGGCACGATAAGCTGCCAGGGGTCCTCATCCAGCAGTCCGACGATCGTCTGCTCTATCTCCTTTTCGGTGATGATGTTGCAATGGCAGATCAGCATTTGTCGCTCTGGCTGACGGCGCCAATTGCGCCGCGTGGCTGGTGGTTTCGATAGTTTACTGGAACACCTTATCCGGTGAATCGAGGCTGTCCGAGCCCTCGAAGGCTATGGCATTGAGCTTCAGGGTGCCGACGGCGCGCTCGATCGACTTGGTCTGATCGACCAGCGCGTCGATCGCCGCCTGCACGGTGGCATTGCCGTCCGTGTTGCCTTCTCCGATCTGCTGGTCATAGGCCTCGCCGGCGAGCGCCCGCGCCTTGATGGCCTCCATCTTGGCGACGGTGACATCCAGTTTGCCCGACAGTTCCTTGTCGATCGCCGGGTCGGCTTGCCTGACCATGTCGGCCACCGACGGCCCCTCGACGACAGTGCCGTCAAGCCGCGTGTAGCTGCCGTGATAGGCGGCACGGATGCCGATGGCGTCGTAGAGATGGGAGTTGTAGGTGTTGTCGGAGAAGCAATCGTGCTCCTCTTCCGGATCGTGCAGCAAGAGGCCGAGCTTCATCCGCTCGCCGGCGAGTTCGCCATAGGACAGCGAGCCCATGCCGGTGAAGATGGTCGAAATGGCGGCGTTCGGCTCGCCATCGACAAGGTTCTTACGGGCGGCGCCGCCTTCCTTCCAGTCGTTGACCATGTCCTTGAGATCGGAAACCAAAAGGTCGCTCGCCGATTTCAGATACTGCGCGCGACGGTCGCAATTGCCGCCGGTGCAATTGGTAAGGTCGTAATCGGTATAGGGCCGCTCGCCGGCGCCCGGACCGGTACCGTGCAGGTCCTGGCCCCACAGCAGGAATTCGACGGCGTGATAGCCGGTCGCCACATTGGCCTCGATGCCGCCGGCCTCCTGCAGCGTGCCGGAGAGGAATTCCGGCGTCAGACTGGTGGCGTCGACCTTCTTGCCGTTGATCTCGATCGACTTGTTGGCGATCACATTCGCGGTGTAGAGCGCGTTGGCATCCGACTCGGTGCCATAGCTCTTGGCGACATAGTCGATCAGGCCCTCGTCGAGCGGCCAGGAATTCACCTTGCCCTCCCAGTCGTCGACGATGGCATTGCCGAAACGATAGACCTCGGTCTGCTGATAGGGGACACGCGATGCCTTCCAGGCCTCGCGGGCGGCGTTCAGAGTTTCCACCGACGGCTTGGCGAGCAGCGCATCGACAGCCTTGTCGAGCGCCTCAGCCGTAATCAGCGAATCCCCGTATTTGGCGAGCGCAATGTCGGAATAGGTCTTGATGACCGCCTTGGCATCGGTTTGCGCCTTGGCCGGCAGCACGAACACCGCCGCCGTGAGCATCGCGGTGGCGCCGATCGCCGCAAGCCTGCTGCCATATCGCGCCGTGATCATCGTTCTCATGACTGTCTCTCCTCGGGAATCAGTGAAATGCCGGCGCCATGGGTGGCGGCCGACGGCAGGCGCCGCGGCGGGCAGCTGCCAGCGGGCAAAAAAAGATCGCGCCATCGCGCGGTTCGCGGAAGAAAGACACCGAAATGCCTCCAATCGAAAGGGTTCAAGGCCCAGACATCAAAGGGATGCGCTGACGCGCGAGCTTCCATAAAACGGCGAAGACGCTGGATGTCAACTGGTGTCTGAGAAAAAATTCAATTGAAACAATAGTTTAGAATTATTCTAAACTAGAACTGTCAACTTTAACACCGATATATCGGGAATGTCGGCGTATGAACGCGATTGACAGGCGGCCGTTCCGGGTGCGACCCGGATCGGCACTCTTGCGGCGGCGCCAGGCAATCGCCACTTGGCGGGACGTCCTAGATTTGGATGAGAAATCGGGCTGTTATGAAGAACGGGGTTGTCATTGTCGGTGCGGGTCATGCGGGCGTGCAAGCGGCCGCCAGCCTGCGCGAGGAGGGCTATGACGGCCCGGTAATCCTCGTCGGTGACGAAAACGAACTGCCCTACCACAAGCCGCCGCTGTCGAAGACCTTCATCAAGGATCAGAAAGCAAAGCCGCAGCCGTTGCGCGGCGAGCCTTTTTATACCGGCAGCAGCATCGACTACCGGCCGGGCCTCCGGATCGAGAGGATCGATGTCGGCGGTCGCGGGCTGGAGATATCGGGCGGTGGCGTGCTGCCGTTCGACCGGCTGATCCTCGCCACCGGCGCGCGGCCGCGCCTGCTGCCGCTGCCGGGTTCGGAGCTTTCTGGCGTTGTGTCGCTGCGCTCGCTCAGTGATGCCCGCCTGATCCGCGAACTGAGCGTGCAAAGCGAGGAGGTCGTCATCCTCGGCGGCGGCTTCATCGGCCTGGAGATTGCCGCAACGCTCACCGCGGCCGGCCGCAAGGTTACGGTGGTCGAGGCGGTCGACCGGCTGCTCGGCCGCGCGGTGGCGCCGGTCATCGCCAGCCATGTGCGCCAGCGTCTGGAAGCGACCGGTGTGCGCGTCCTTGCCGGCACCACCATCGAACGGCTGGAGGGCGAGAACGGCCGTGTTTCGGCTGCAATCACCTCATCCGGCGAGAGATTGCCGGCGCAGATGGTCGTCATCGGCATCGGCGTCGTGCCGAATGTCGAATTGGCCGAAGCCGCCGGCATTGCCATCGCCAACGGTATCCGCGTCGACCAGCAGATGCGCACGTCGGTGCCTGAAATCCTCGCCATCGGCGACGCCGCTTCCTACCGGCACTGGTTCACAGGCGGCGATGTGCGGCTGGAATCGGTGCAGAACGCCACTGACCAGGCGCGGCTTGCCGCGCGCACCATCGTCGGCCATGCCGACAATTATTCGGCGGTGCCGTGGTTCTGGTCCGACATCGGCGACATGAAGCTGCAGATGGTCGGCCTGATTGCGGGCGGCGACAGCCATATCGTGCTGGGCGACGTGGCCGAGAACAAATTCTCCATCTATCACTACGCTGGAAGCCGGCTGCTCGGCATCGAATCGGTCAACCGGCCCGGCGACCATATGCTTGGCCGCAAGATGCTCGGCGCCGGCTTTTCGCCGTCGCCGCAGATTGTCGCAACCGGGCCGGATGGGCTGAAGGCGGCGCTCGCCGCCTTCCAGGAAGAAGAGCCTGTCCGCGCTGCGGGATAAGATCAAACCCAATCACCCTGAATGACCGAGTTCGACCGGGAGCTGACCTTCAAAACATATAGCGAAGTAAAGGAAATAGCAGTATTTTGACCAATTGAAATCGTCGGGGGGTGCTCATGGCTCTATATGTCATTGGCGCAGGCATGGGTCGCACTGGCACATATTCGCTGAAGCTCGCGTTGGAGCATCTTAGGTTCGGGCCGTGTCATCACATGGCAGATGTCCACGCCAATCCCGAGCAGAAGGCGCTGTGGCGCGCCGCCGGCCAGGGACAACTCCCGACCTGGGATGCGGCATATGCCGGCTATCTTTCCGCGGTCGATTGGCCAACGGCGCATTTTTGGCGCGAAGTGAGTGACCACTACCCTGATGCAAAGGTTATCCTGACAGTTCGTGACCCGGAAGCCTGGTATGACAGCATGGCGCAAACAATAGGGCTCACGATGGATGCTGCTACCAATGAT
>NZ_JAMYSE010000017.1:0-86217 GCF_040321795.1 Mesorhizobium sp. M0244
GGGGCGTGTGGCGCGGTTGTGCGCACGGCGGGTTCCCCCCCACCGCGCTGCAGAGGGCTCTTTTCGTGAACCCGGCTTGGGGGTATGGGGGGGGAACAATGAGCGATTCATTTCAGGAAGTAACGTCCGTCTCGTGGTTCGGGCGGATCAAGCGCGCGGTCGGCAGCGTCGTTTTCGGCCTGCTCTTGATCATGCTGATGGTGATCGGCCTGTTCTGGAACGAGGGCCGCGCCGTGCAGACGGCACGTTCGCTCGCCGAGGGATCGGGCGCGGTGATCTCGGTTGGCGCCGACAGCATCGATGCCGGCAATGACGGTAAGCTCGTCCATGTCGCCGGGGCGGTGACGGCGAGCGGCGGCCTTGCCGATCCGGACTTTGGCATTTCGGCGCAAGGATTGCGGCTGTCGCGCAGCGCCGAGATGTACCAATGGAAAGAGGAACAGAAATCCGAGACGACGAAGAAGCTGGGCGGCGGCGAGGAGACGGTGACGACCTACAGCTATTCGAAGGTGTGGGACGACAGTCAGATCAACTCGTCGGAGTTCAAGAAGCCGGACGGCCACGAGAATCCGCCGATGGAGATCCACAGCAAGAGGTTCCAGATTCCGGACGGCAAGCTCGGTGCATTCACGCTCGACCGGCCGGTGCTGGACCTGATCGGCGGCGACAGGGAATTTTCACTGTCGCCGGACCAGTCGGCCGTCATAGACGCTGCCTATACCGGCACCAAGCGGGTCAACATTGTCGACGGAAAGATCTATCTCGGCTTCAACACCACGTCGCCGGCACTGGGCGACTATCGCATTGGCTATGAGCTGGCGCCGCTCGGCGTGGTCAGCATTGTCGCGCGCCAAACAGCGGGCGGGTTCGAACCTTACCAGACAAAGGCCGGCGATCAGTTGCTGATGGTCGACACCGGCAATGTTCCTGCGGAAAAGATGTTCGCCGACGCGGTCAGCACGAACACGCTGATCACCTGGCTGCTGCGCGCTGCCGGCCTGTTGCTGTTGGCCATCGGCTTTGCCCTGCTGCTTAGTCCGATCGGCGTCATCCTCGACGTCATTCCTTTGCTCGGCAGCGTGGCGCGGATGGGGACCGGCATCATTGCCTTTTTCCTGGCGATCCTGGTCGGCACGACGACGATGGCGATCGCCTGGTTCTGGTACCGACCGATGCTGGCGGCAGGCATTCTGGCCGCCGGCGTCATTGCAGCGGCGGCGGTCTATTATCTTGGCCGCTCGCGCAAGCCGGCGGCGCCGGTTGCCGCGCCGAGCGCGGCCACATGATCTGCAGGCGCCGGGTCCAGCAGCGCTTCTAGCGGCCTTCGAACCCGGTCAGCACGCCGACGGCGTTGACACCGATTTCCTCGACGGCGTAGCCGCCTTCCATGACGAACAGCGTCGGCAGGCCGAGCCTGGCGATGCGGCGGCCGATCCTGGGGTAGTCGGCGGTCTTCAGCTTGAACTGGCTGATCGGGTCCTTCTCGAAGGTGTCGACGCCGAGTGAAACCACGACGACGTCCGGGGCGTAAGCCGAAAGCCTCGTGCAAGCGTCCTCGAGTGAGGCGTTCCACACGTCCCAGCCGGTGCCGAAGGGCATCGGATAGTTGTCGTTGAAGCCTTCGCCGTCGCCCTCGCCGCGTTCATCGGCATGACCGAGGAAGAACGGATATTCGGTCATCGGATCGCCGTGCAGGTTCAGCACCTGAACGTCGCCGCGGCGATAGAATATCTCCTGGGTGCCGTTGCCGTGGTGATAGTCGACATCGAGGATCGAAACGCGTCTGGCGCCGTGATCACGGAACCATTGCGCGGCGACGGCGGCGTTGTTGATGAAGCAATAGCCGCCCATGAAGGCTGCACCGGCATGGTGTCCCGGCGGGCGGCAGAGCGCGAAGGCAGAAGGTTCACCGGCCTTGACCAGAGCGGCGGCGGTCAGCGCGACGTCATAGGACGACTTGATCGCGTCCCATGTGCCTTTGACGAACGTCGCGCCGCCGTCAAAGGAGTAGAAGCCGAGCAGCGCATCGATGCCTCTGGGGCGCACGTCGCCGCGCAGGCCGCGCGTCGGCCAGGTGAAGGGAATGGCCGAACCCGTGCGGCCGGACGCTTCCCAGAGCGGCCACACGGTCGGCAGGAAATCGATGTAGTCGCTGGCATGCACCTTCTTGGCGGCGGCGAGGTCGTGGCTTTCCGGCGGCAGGATCGGACCGAGCTTTTCGCTCTCCACCCGCGCCCTGATGAACTCGGCGCGCGAGGGCTTTTCGAAGGCCGGCACGATGGCGCCGGCGATCAGTTCGACATTGCCGGCATGACCGGCATGGAGAGGCGAAAAAACAGTCTTCATGAAATCTTTCCGTGGTGAGACGCGGCGACCCTAACCGTCCTGCACTGCCCTTCACAAGGCGCTGGGCCAACCAGCCATGGCTTGCTGGCCCGGCAGCCGGTCGTCTAGCCTGTCGCGGCCGCAACGAAACCGCAGGTAATCATGAGTTCAAATGCCGACCTGATCGTCACCAATGCCCGCGTGCTGACCATGGATGAAGGCAATCCGATGGCCGAGGCGGTGGCGATAAAGGACGGCAACATCCTGGCGGTTGGTGATCGCCGGACCATCGAGGCGATGAAGGGGCCGGCCACGGAGATTATGGATGCGCAAGGGGGGTCGGTGGTGCCGGGCTTCATCGAAGCGCACATGCATCTTTTCGGCGGCGCGGCCGAACTCGACAATCTGCATCTTCAGGGCGTGCATGGCTTCGATGCGCTGAGCGACGCGATCCGTGCGTATGCGGCGGCACGGCCGAACGCCAAATTGCTGCTTGGAGCCGGCGTCGATTACACCATCCTTTCCAGGGAAGAACCGGTCACCCGCCATCATCTCGACCGCATCATCCCCGACCGGCCGTTCGCCATGTCTGCTTCCGATCACCACACGATGTGGGCCAACACCAAGGCGCTGGAACTGGCGGGCATCCTGCACGGCAAGCAACTCGGCCCCGGCAACGAGATCGTCATGGGCGCCGACGGCCTTGCGGCGGGCGAATTGCGCGAGGGAGAGGCGTTCGGGCCGATCCTCGAACTTTCCGGGCAGAACCGCGTTCGGCTCGGCCTCGCGACAGGCGGCGAGCCCGAGCCGTACCCTTCCGCCGCTGAAATCGCGGCCGATCGTGACCTGATGCATCGCGGGCTGCAATGGTGCGCCCGCCACGGCATTACCTCGATCCAGAACATGGATGGTAATCTCTACCAGCTCGAGCTGCTTGCCGGACTGGAGCAGGAAGGGCGGCTGCTCTGCCGCACCAAGATACCCTTCCACTTCAAGAATTTCATGACGCTCGACAGGCTGGAAAAGGCATCGAGGATGGCTTCCGCCTATCGATCGGAATGGCTGTCGTCCGGCATGGTCAAGATGTTTTATGACGGCGTGCTCGAAGGCTGGACCGCGGTCATGGTCGACGATTATGCCGACCGGCCGGGCTGGCGCGGCGAGCCGCTGTTCACGCCCGAGCATTTCGCCGAGGTGGCGGTGGAGGCCGACCGGCGCGGCTTGCAGATCGCTGTACATTCGATCGGCGACGGCGCGGTGCGTGCGGTCCTCGACGGTTACGAGGCGGCGCGACGGAAAAATGGCAGGCGCGACAGCCGGCACCGGGTCGAGCACATCGAGGTGACCACCGCCGCCGACGTGCCGCGCTTCGCCGAACTCGGCGTCGTCGCCTCGATGCAGCCGCCGCACCCGCCCGGCGCCATGGACTTCCCGCTGGAGCCGACGCTCTCGCGCATCGGCCGCGAAAGATGGCCGCTGAGCTATGCCTGGCGGACGCTGAAGCAGGCGGGTGCGCATGTCGTCTTCGCTTCCGACTGGCCGGTGTCGCGGGTCGATCCGATCCTGGGCATTCAGGCGGCGGTGCTGCGCAAACCTTGGGCAGACGGCGTTCCCGACCAGAGCTTCTCGCTGTTGGAAGCGCTTGCCGGCTATACGGTCGAAGGCGCCTACGCCGAATTCATGGAGCACCGCAAGGGCCGGCTGAAACCCGGTTATCTGGCCGATCTGGTGGTGCTGTCGGCCGATATTGAGGCAATTCAGCCGGCTTCCCTGCACAAGGTGCATCCGGTCACCACCATCTGCGGCGGCAAGGTCACTTATCAGATTTGATGATGGAGCTGCCGTGGCACGGGGCTTGCGTTCTGAACCGAGATTCAGACGCATGGTTGCCAAGCCGACCGGCATGTGCTGACAATCGAATGGGAACTGCATCCGCCTTTAAGAGCGGACATAACAATGGGGTAGTGCGTGCCGGATCACCCGGGTAAGAGTGCAATCGAGGTACGCGGCGTCCGCAAGGTGTTCGGTACCGGGGACGCACAAGTCGCCGCTCTCGACACGGTTTCGGTATCGATCCGCGAGAATGAGTTCTTCACGCTGCTCGGGCCGTCCGGCTGCGGAAAAACGACGCTGCTTCGGCTGATTGCCGGCTTCGATTTTCCCAGCGAAGGCGAAATCCTGCTTCACGGGCAGGACATCGCGCCGCTGCCGCCGTTCAAGCGGCCGGTCAACACCGTGTTCCAGTCCTATGCGCTGTTCCCGCACATGACGGTGGCCGAGAATATCGGCTTCGGGCTGGAGATGCTGGGCAAGCCGAAAGCCGAAATCAAGGCACGCGTCGCCGAGATGCTGAAGCTGGTCAAAATGGAGGCGCTCAGCGGCCGCCGCACCAGCCAGATCTCCGGCGGCCAGCAGCAGCGCGTGGCACTGGCCCGCGCGCTGGCGCCGCAGCCAAAAGTGCTGTTGCTCGACGAGCCGTTGTCGGCGCTCGACTACAAGCTGCGCAAGGAGATGCAGATCGAACTGAAACGGCTGCAGCACCAGACGGGCATCACCTTCATCTTCGTCACCCACGACCAGGAGGAAGCGCTGACCATGTCGGACCGCATCGCTGTGATGTCGGCCGGTAAGATCCTGCAGGTCGGCACGCCGTGGGACATCTACGACAAGCCGGCGGAGCGCTTCGTTGCCGACTTCATCGGCGAAACCAATTTCCTGACCGCAGCCATCACCGATATCGGCAACGGCAAGGCTCGCGCGACCCTCAAATCCGGCGCAACGATCGACGCGACCGTGGCTGAAGGCTTCCAGCCGAAGGATAATGCTACCGTGGTGGTCAGGCCGGAACACGCCAAGCTGACCAGCGGCAAGGGCGACCTTTCGGGAACCATCGAAAACATCGTCTATTTCGGTACCGACACGCATATTCATGTCCAACTGGACAGTGGCGAAGCCTTCACCGTGCGCCAGCAGAACACGCGCAGCGCAGGCTGCGGTTTCGAGCGGGGCGACAAGGTCGGCGTCTCGATCGGCAACGACGCCGCGCAAGTGCTGAGGGATTGATGGCAGTCACGTTTTCCCAAGCTGCATTGTTCGAAGCAGAGGCGGAGAAGGCCAGCGCCAGGCGCCACCGCCTGCTTTCGTTACCAGCTTTGATAATCATCGGGATTTTCGGCGTGCTGCCGCTTCTCATCATCCTCATCTATTCATTTCTTGCCGCAGCACCTTACGGCGGCGTGCAGTGGAAGTTCTCGACAGACGCCTATCTGAACTTCCTGTTCCAGCGCGATATTTTCGACGACACGCTGCAGTTTACGCCGGATTTTCTGATTATCTATCTGCGCTCGTTCGTCTTCGCCGTGGTGACGACGGTCATCTGCCTGCTGCTCGGCTTTCCGACAGCCTATTTCATGGCCACGCGACCGCCGGCGCAGCGCAACTGGTGGGTGCTGCTGATCACCATCCCGTTCTGGTCGAACCTGCTGGTGCGCACGCTCGCCATCATGTTCATCATCCGCGACGAGGGCCTCATCAACAACGCACTGATGGCTCTGGGGGTGATCGAGAAACCGATCACCATGCTCTACACCAACTTCGCCATCCAGCTCGGCCTGTTGTACTCGTTCCTGCCGTTCATGGTCCTGCCGCTCTATTCCAGCCTGGAGAAGCTGGATTTCCGGCTGGTCGAGGCCGCCTACGATCTCTATGCGACGCGTCGGCAGGTGCTATGGCGGGTGATCATCCCGCTGTCGCTGCCCGGCATCATCGCCGGCTGCCTGCTTGTGTTCATTCCGGCCCTCGGCGCCTATGTGACGCCGCTGATCCTCGGCGGCGGTATCCACCTGATGATCGGCGATCTCATCGCCCAGCAATTCGGCTCCGGGCGCAACTGGCCGCTCGGCTGCGCGCAGGCGCTGATCCTGATGGCAGCGGTGCTGGTCGCGCTCTACTTCTATGTCCGCAACACGTCGGGGAAGATGAGGCATGGCTGATCCCCGCGTCGACATCAAGGACCAGCCTGGCTTTCGCTCGATTGCCATCATCTGCCTTTGCGTGCTCTACGCGCCGATCCTGATCCTGATGATCTTTTCGCTGAACACCGGGTCGCTGGTCACTCGTTGGGAAGGCATCGGCTTTAGTTGGTATGGCAGTGCGCTGCTCAACGAGGAATTCCACAACGCCGCCAAGAACACGCTGATCATCTCGGTGAGCGCCACCATCATCTCGACGATCGCGGCGACGCTGGCGGCGATCGGCATGACCCGGGTGAAGCCGTGGCGCGGGCTGTCGGCGGCCTTCATGGTCATCAACCTGCCGCTGATGGTGCCGGAAATCATTACGGCGGTGGCAACGCTATCGTTCTTTGCGCTGATCGCGGGCACTCTCGAGCTCAATTTCGGCATCGGCAATCTGATCCTCGCCCACACCGTCTTTTGCATTCCTTTCGCCTATATGCCGATCCGGGCGCGTCTCGAGGACATGGATCTGACGCTCGAAGCTGCCGCGGCCGATCTCTATGCCACGCCCTGGCATGCTTTCCGGCGCATAACGCTGCCATTGCTGGTTCCCGGCATCCTGTCGGGTGGGGCGCTCGCCTTCATCGTCTCCTTCGACGATTTCACCATCACGCAGCTGGTCGCCGGCCCCGGGCAGACGACGCTGCCCCTCTACATCTGGAACCAGATCAGGCGGCCGATGACGCCGGAGATCAATGCCATCTCCACCATCCTGCTGCTGGTGTCGATCCTGTTCGTCTCGATATCGTTCCTGATCGCGCGCCGCCGCGCCAAGTGAGTCAATGGGAAGGCAAAGGAGACTGTGATGTCTAGGAAACTGATGGCTGCCGTTTCGACGGCAGCACTTTTATGGGCAGTACCTGCACTCGCCGATGGTGAGCTGCACATCTACAATTGGGGTGATTACACCAACCCCAAGCTGATCGAGAAATTCGAAAAACAATACAACGTCAAGGTGACGCTGGACGACTACGATTCCAACGAGACCATGCTGTCGAAGGTGCGCGCCGGCAATTCCGGCTACGACATCGTCGTCCCGTCCGACTACACCGTGAAGATCATGATCGATGAGGGCCTGCTCGAAAAGACCGAGCCCAATGCGATGCCGAACGGCAAGAACCTCGACCCGCGCTTCGTCGACATCTACTGGGATAGTGGCCGTCACTACACCGTGCCGTGGCAGTTCGGCACCACCGCGTTCGAAGTCAACACCGACAAATACAAGGGCGACATCGACACGCTGGCAATCCTGTTCGACCCGCCGGACGAGTTGAAAGGCCAGATCAACATGCTCGACGATGTCAACACCGTGATGCACGCGGCCGAGCGCTATGCCGGCGTGCCGCGTTGCGGCGCCGACAAGGCCAATCTGAAGAAGGTCAACGACATTCTCATGGCCGCCAAGCCGTCATGGAAGACCTTCAGCTACGACACCATCACCAAGATCACCTCGGGCGATGTGATCGTCACGGAGGCGTGGAACGGCGCAACCTATCGTGCGCGCCAGAAAATTCCGGCGATCAAATACGCCTATCCCAAGGAAGGCATCGAAGGCTGGATGGACAATGTGGCCGTGTTGAAGGGCGCGAAGAACCTTGAAAATGCGAAGCTGTTCCAGGACTTCGTCATGGCTCCGGAAAACGCGGCGCTGATTTCGGAATTCGCCGGCTACGACAACGGCATTACCGGCAGTCACAAGTTCCTGTCGCCGGATTTCGCCAGCGCGCCGGAAATCAATCCACCGGCTGGTGCGCCGACTGCGGAATTCGTGCCACCTTGCCCACCGGAAGTGGTCGAGATCTACAACAAGATCTGGACCAATCTGCGCAAATAGGCTCGACGTGGGATCGATCGAAGGGAGGCTTCGGCCTCCCTTCTTTGCGACAAGGGGATTGGATGAAATCTTATCGCAACAGCGAACCGGCGCCGCCGATCATGCAGGGTTCGCCGCCGCAGATGGTGCCGCCGAAGCTCGACTGGGACCGGCCGCCATGGAATCGTTGGGCGTTCCAGCACATCCGCGAATTTCTGCCGACCGTCGAAGTCTGGCGCGGCAATGGCCATCGGCATCGCTTCGAGCGCGCCGAGGTCGATCTCGACGCGCTGTCGGTGAATGACAGCATGGGGCAGCCGACTACGCTCGCCGGACTGCTCGATGAGACCTATACGGACGGGTTTCTCGTGCTCAAGGACGGCAAGGTCGCCTATGAGCGCTATTTCAACGGCATGGCCGAACGCACGCTGCATCTATCACAGTCGATGGCGAAGTCTGTCACGGCCTCGGTGTTCGGCATACTGGTCGGGCGCGGGCTGATCGATCCGGCCTTGCCGGTGACGGCCTATCTGCCGGAGCTGGAAGCGACCGGCTGGGCAGGCGCCAGCGTGCAGCATGTGCTCGACATGACGAGCGGGGTGCGCTTTTCCGAGGAATACACCGACCCCTATTCCGATATCGGCCAGGTCGATGTCGCCACCGGCTGGAAGCCGGTGCCGCCGGGCAGCGATCCGGCCTTCCGCTGGCCATCGCATATGTTCGAACTGATCCTGGGGCTCAAGGAAAAGAGCCGGCCGCACGGCGCTGCCTTCGAATACCGCTCGATCGAGACCGACGTGCTTGCCTTCATCATGGAACGGGTGAGCGGCAAACGGCTGGCGCAGCTGGTTTCGGACGAACTCTGGCAAAAACTCGGCGCCGATGAAAGTGCCTGCTTTACCGTCGACAGCGCCGGTTATGCGGTCGCCGACGGGGGCTTCAACGCCACGCTGCGCGACTATGGCCGCTTCGGCCAGCTGATCCTCGACAATGGGGGCGGCATCGTGCCGGCCGACTGGATCGAGGCGACGCGCAACGGCAGGCATGGACCGGATTTCAGTCCCAGCCTGCCGGAAGGCAGCTATCACAACCAGTTCTGGATCGAGGACCCGCGCTCGCGCGCGCTGATGTGCCGGGGCGTGTTCGGGCAGCTGATCCATATCGACTGGGATACGAGAATGGTCGTGGTGAAGCTTTCGAGCTATCCGGATTTCACCAACATCGGCTATTCGGTGGCGACGCTGAAGGCGGTGCATGCCATTGCCGCTGCGGTCGGCTGAGCCTCAAAGAAAATCCGCAAGGACCATCATGACCGGCAAGACCGCGTTCGAGACCAGATATGGCTTTGCCCGCAATGAGGTGCTGCTCGGCAATTGGCGGGAAAGCCCGTTCAGCCGGTGGTCGTTCCAGAATGTCGGTGAGCTGGTGCCGAGCATGAGCGTTGCGGCAAAGCCGGGTGGCGGCGAGGTGCCGGTGCAGGATTTCGGCGGGCTGCTCGGCGAAAAGGTCGCGCTGGCCGGTGGCCCTGAGAGCGTCACAGCCTTTCTCAGGCGCTCCGCTACCGACGCGCTGACGATCATGAAAGGCGGCAAATTCGTCGGCGACTGGTACGCACCGCATATGGATTTCGGCGCCCGCCACATCGTCTTTTCGCTCAGCAAGTCGCTGACCGCCATTGTTGCCGGCATATTGGAAGGTGAGGGGATTTTCGATCCGGACGCACCGGTGACCCGCTATCTGCCCGAAGCCGCCGGTTCGGCCTATGGCGATGCGAGCGTGCGGCATGTGCTCGACATGACGGTAAGCCTCGATTTCGAAGAGGCCTATCTCGATCCGGAAAGCGCATTCGCCCGCTACCGTCGCGCGACGCTGTGGAATCCTGGCGGCGGTACAGAGAGCCTGGCAGCCTTCATCATGACGCTGCAGCGTCTGGAGGAGCCGCATGGCCGGACGTTCCGCTACCGCTCGCCCAACTCCGACCTGCTCGGCATCCTGATCGAGCGCGCATCCGGCCGGCGCTTCGCCGATCTGATGCGGGAAAAATTGTGGCTGCCGCTCGGCGCCGCCAGCGAGGCATCGGTGACTCTGGACATGGAAGGTACGGCGCGCGCGGCCGGCGGCATTTCGGTGACGCCGCGCGACCTTGCGCGCGTCGGCGAGATGATGCGGCAAGGCGGCGTGGCCAATGGCCGCCGCATCGTCCCTGAAAGCTGGGTGCGCGACACGACCGTCGCAGGCGGTGACGCCGAGGCCTGGCGGCGCGGCACGATGGCGTTCCTGTTTCCGCAGGGCCGCTACCGCAACAAATGGTACCAGACGGGGGCGGAAAGCGGCGCCTTCTACGGTATCGGCATCCACGGCCAGTGGCTCTACGTCAATCCGAAGGCCGAAGTGGTGATCGCAAAGATGTCGTCGCAGCCGAAGCCGGTCGACGATCAGCTCGATCTCGACATGATTTCCTTCTTCGAGGCGCTGAGCCGGATGGTTTAGCGGGGGCAGTGGTCGAAGTCGGAGCCGCCCCTCAACCCCCTGCCGGGACCTTCTCCCCGCGAAGAACGGGGAGAAGGGGCTGGCCGCAACGCTGGCGCCATCCTTGCAACGCCGGCGATCGGCGAAATCGCCGATGGCAGCGCCCTCTCCCCGTCCCTATACGGGGAGAGGATGCCGGCAGGCAGGTGAGGGGCGGCGCCAACGCTGCTGGTTCAGGCGCACCCAACCCTCCGCTTTCCTGTGGACCTCTCAAGCGGTTGAAACGCTGCGGTTGGCGCAGCGGGCGTCTCCGCCTATGGTCGCCGTTCTTTTCGACCAACGCGAGGGCCGACATGGCATCCGACAGTAAGCGCATCGCAACGATCATAGCCGCCGAGATCGGCGCGCGGCCGGAACAGGCCGCGGCAGCGATCGGACTGCTGGACGACGGCGCGACCGTGCCGTTCGTGGCGCGCTACCGCAAGGAGGTCACCGGCGGCCTCGACGACACGCAACTGCGCGATCTTGCCGAGCGGCTCGCCTATCTGCGCGAGCTCGACGCGCGCCGCGACACCATCCTTGGTTCGATCCGCGAGCAGGGTAAGCTGACCGAGGAGCTCGAGGCGAAAATCGCTGCCGCCGTCACCAAGGCGGAGCTCGAAGACATCTACCTGCCTTACAAGCCGAAACGCCGGACCAAGGCCGAGATCGCGCGCGAACGTGGGCTGGGGCCGTTGGCCGAGGCCATCCTCGCCGACCGTGCTGCCGTGCCCGGCGAACTGGCGCTGGCCTATATCAAAGAGGAGGTGGCCGACGCCAAGGCGGCGCTGGAAGGCGCGCGCGATATCCTGTCCGAACAGTTCGCCGAGAATGCCGATCTGGTCGGCAGACTGCGGACCTATATGAAGGAGCGCGCCTTCATGCGCTCACGTGTCGTCGACGGCAAGCAGGAGGCCGGCGCGAAATTCTCCGACTATTTCGACCATGTCGAGCGCTGGGCCAACGTGCCGAGCCATCGCGCGCTGGCGATGCTGCGCGGCCGCAACGAGGAGGTCCTGTCGCTCGACATTGAGGTCGATGCCGACGATGCCTCGCCGGTGAAGCCGGTCGAGCGGATGATTGCCGATGCCTACGCCATCGGCCGCCAGTTGCCGGGCGACCGCTGGCTGATGGAGGTGGCCGGCTGGACCTGGCGCATAAAGCTGTCGCTGCATCTGACACTCGATTTGATGCGGGATCTGCGCGAGCGGGCCGAGGAGGAGGCGATCCATGTCTTCGCCCGTAATCTGAAGGATTTGCTGCTCGCAGCACCCGCCGGCTCGCGCGCCACAATGGGGCTCGACCCCGGCATCCGCACCGGCGTCAAGGTAGCGGTGGTGGATGGCACCGGCAAGGTTCTGGTGACGACAACGGTCTATCCGTTTCCGCCGAAGAACGACGTGCGCGGCACGCAGTCCGAGCTGGCCAAGCTCATCCGCCTGCACAAGGTCGAGCTGATTTCGATCGGCAACGGCACCGGCAGCCGCGAGACCGAGCGGCTGGTGGCCGATATGCTGGCTGACATGCCTGCTGGCTCCGGGCCGAAGCCGCTCAAGGTGATCGTCAGCGAGGCTGGTGCCTCGGTCTATTCCGCTTCCGCCACGGCGGCAGCTGAATTTCCAGGCCTCGACGTGTCGCTGCGCGGTGCGGTGTCGATCGCGCGGCGCCTGCAGGATCCGCTCGCCGAACTGGTCAAGATCGAGCCGAAGTCGATAGGCGTCGGCCAGTACCAGCACGATGTCGACCAGTACCGGCTCGGCCGCTCGCTGGAAGCGGTGGTGGAAGACGCGGTCAACGCCGTCGGTGTCGATCTCAACACGGCGTCGGCACCGCTTCTGGCGCGGGTTTCGGGTCTCGGCGCATCGCTGGCCGAGGCGATCGTTGCGCATCGCGACGTCTCCGGCCCGTTCGCCAGCCGCCGCGAACTGTTGAAGGTCTCCCGCCTTGGACCCCGCGCGTTCGAGCAATGCGCCGGGTTCCTGCGCATTCCGAACGGCACCGAACCTCTTGATGCCTCGGCCGTGCATCCGGAAGCCTATGGCGTGGCGAAAAAGATTGTTGCGGCCTGCCGGCGCGACGTACGCTCGCTGATGGGCGACAGCGCCGCACTCAAGGCGCTCGACCCGCGCGTCTTCGTCGACGAGCGCTTCGGCCTGCCGACAGTGCGCGACATCCTGGCGGAGCTGGAAAAACCCGGCCGCGATCCGCGCCCCGGTTTCAAGACCGCGACCTTTGCCGACGGCGTCGACGACATCAAGGATCTGAAGCCCGGCATGCTTTTGGAAGGCACCGTCACCAATGTCGCGGCCTTCGGCGCATTCGTCGATATCGGCGTGCATCAGGATGGATTGGTGCACGTCTCGCAACTGGCCGACCGTTTCGTCAAGGACGCGCATGAGGTGGTCAAGGCCGGTGACGTGGTCAAGGTGCGTGTCGTCGACGTCGACATCAAGCGCAAGCGCATCGGCCTGTCGATGCGCAAGGACGGCGACGGTGGCGCACCGAAGCCGCGTGACAATGGCAACAGGCCGGTGCCGCGCGCGCCGGCGCCTCAGCGTCAGCCGGAGCGGCCGGCGCAGCAGGGCGCGTTTGGCGCCGCTCTGTCGGAGGCGCTGAAACGGAGGTAGGTGTTTTGTGGCAATCGTTTTTGCGACCCGGAGCGGAGCGGCCAGTCCGGTTCGGCGTGGCGCGAAGCGATTCGTGAACGCGACTTTGCGGAATTTTGTTCTTGCTTTGTGCCGGCAGCTATGCTACTAATTTAGTCATGGTGTTTGCGCCAGCGACCCGCCCTCCAAAGGCGGTTTTTTGCGTCTACCTCAAACCGCTTCTGATTTTTTGGCCACATGCATGAGCAGCCAATCGCGAAAGCTGGCGACCGGCGGATGGCCGCGCTTGTCGTGCGGCACGACGAGATAATAGGCGCTGCGGCTCTCCATCGGCCGGCCGGGAGCCGGTACGAGCTGACCGCGCTGCAGCTCGCCCGATATCAGGATCTGCGGCAGCAGGGCCACGCCGAGCCCGGCCATGCAGGCCTGGGCGGCGGTGCCGAATTGCTCGAACTGCATGCCTGGCCCGGTTGGCGCGCTCAGCCCTTGATACGCGAACCACTCCGCCCAGGCGCCGGGGCGGGTCGCCATGTGCAACAGCGGCAGGCGGCCGATGTCGGCGGCTGTGACGATAGCGCGGCCGGCCAGAAAGTCGGGCGAGACCACCGGCGCCACCGTCTCGCGCATCAGGAGCATGGAGTCGGCATCCGGCCAGTCGGCCAGGCCGTAATGGACAGCGGCGTCGAGCCGTTCGCGAGCGAAGTCGAAGCGACCGACGCGGGTGACGAAGTTGATGGTGATGTCGGGGTTGTTTTCGACGAAATCCGGAATGAGCGGCATCAGCCAGCGGGTGCCGAAGGTCGGCAGGATGGCGAGGTTCAAGATGCCACTATGCCGATTGCTCATCAATCCAAGGGCGGCGTCGCGCAATTGGCCAAGCGCTGAGCGCACCGCCTCGGCATAGAGTTCGCCTGCCGCCGACAGCCGGACATTGCGGCTGTCGCGCTCGAACAGCCGGCGGCCGAACTGATCTTCCAACAGTTTGATCTGCCGGCTGACGGCGCCCTGGGTCAGATCGAGTTCCTGCGCGGCAGCGGTAAAGCTGCCCAGCCGGGCCACCGCCTCGAAGGCGGCAAGGGCGCTGATACCAGGTAGAAGGCGGCGCTGGACATTCATGATCCATTACTAACGGTCATTGGTCGGTGAAGCAATTTCGTTTGATTTTTTCGGGCCAGGAGCCGATAAGCCGCGCACTTGAAGATTTTTGTTTTTGAGGACCGAGAGCCATGGCCGCCGACAAGAACGCATTCGTCTGGGATGATCCTTTCCTGATCGAGGATCAGCTTTCGGAAGACGAGCGTATGGTGCGAGATGGCGCGGCGGCATTTGCCGCCGATAAGCTCGCTCCGAAGATCGAGGAAGCCTATCTCGAGGAAAAGACCGATGCCGGCATCTTCCGCGAGATGGGCGAAGCCGGGCTGCTCGGCATCACCATTCCGGAAGAATATGGTGGGCTCGGCGCCAATTATGTCACCTACGGGCTGGTGGCGCGCGAGGTCGAGCGCATCGATTCCGGCTATCGCTCGATGATGAGCGTGCAGTCGTCGCTGGTGATGTATCCGATCCATGCCTACGGCTCGGAAGAGCAGCGCAGGAAATACCTGCCGAAGCTGGCGTCGGGCGAATGGATCGGTTGTTTCGGCCTGACCGAGTCGGATGCCGGTTCCGACCCGGGCGGCATGAAGACGCGGGCCGAGAAGACCGCGAGCGGCTACAAGCTCTCCGGCTCGAAAATGTGGATTTCCAACGCGCCGATCGCCGACGTTTTCGTCGTCTGGGCAAAATCGGCCGCGCATGACAACGAGATTCGCGGCTTCGTGCTGGAAAATGGCATGAAGGGACTGTCGGCGCCGAAAATCGGCGGCAAGCTGTCGCTGCGCGCGTCGATCACCGGCGAAGTGGTGATGGAAGGCGTCGAGGTCGGCGAAGACTCCTTGCTGCCCAATGTCTCGGGCCTCAAAGGTCCGTTCGGCTGCCTCAACCGGGCGCGCTACGGCATTTCCTGGGGTGCAATGGGCGCGGCGGAGGATTGCTGGCACCGCGCCCGCCAATATGGCCTCGATCGCAAGCAGTTCGGCAAGCCGCTGGCCGGCACGCAGCTGTTCCAGAAGAAGCTCGCCGATATGCAGACCGAGATCGCGCTCGGCCTGCAGGGCAGCCTGCGGGTCGGGCGGCTGATGGATGAAGGCAAGATGGCGCCGGAGATGATCTCGATCGTCAAGCGCAACAATTGCGGCAAGGCGCTCGACATCGCCCGCCAGGCCCGCGACATGCATGGCGGCAATGGCATCCAGATCGGCTATCACGTCATGCGCCACGCCCAGAACCTTGAAACCGTCAACACCTATGAGGGTACGCATGACGTGCATGCGTTGATCCTCGGACGCGCGCAGACGGGGATACAGGCGTTTTTCTGAGCCGCTAGCCGTCGCTTAAATTAGGTGCACCGCAACATCTGCTTGGAGAATGCCCGCCATTTGTGTCAGGGTTCGGCGAGTTCTTATGAAAAGCCGACTTTCGAGGCCCTATGGCAATTCTGGCAGCCGTCTACCACCTGACCCATTACAAATATGACCGGCCGGTCGTCCTCGGCCCTCAAATCGTCAGGCTGCAGCCGGCGCCGCATTCCCGCACCAAGGTGCTCAGCCATTCGCTGAGGGTCGGGCCGGCAAACCACTTCGTCAATCTGCAGCAGGATCCCTACGGCAATTTCCTGGCCCGCTTCGTCTTCCCCGAGCCGGTGACGGAATTGAAGATCGAGGTCGATCTCGTTGCCGACATGACGGTCTACAATCCATTCGATTTCTTCGTCGAGCCGTCGGCCGAAACGTTCCCATTCGAATACCCCGAAGAGATCAGGGACGATCTCACCATCTACCGGACGCCCGAGCCGGCAGGGGTGCTGTTGCAGGCGTTCCTGAAGAGCATCGACCGCAGCCCGACCAACACCGTCAACTTTGTCGTCGACCTCAATGCCAGGCTGCAGCGCGAAATCGCCTACATCGTGCGCATGGAAACCGGCGTGTTCTCGCCCGAGGAAACGCTGGCCGCCGGCAAGGGATCGTGCCGGGATTCAAGCTGGCTCCTGGTGCAGATCCTGAGGAACCTCGGCATCGCCGCGCGTTTCGTCTCCGGCTACCTGATCCAGCTCAAACCCGACCTTGTCGCGCTTGACGGGCCGCCCGGCACCGCGACCGATTTCACTGACCTCCATGCCTGGTGCGAGGTCTATCTGCCGGGCGCCGGCTGGATCGGTTTCGACCCTACCTCCGGCCTGCTCACCGGCGAAAGCCATGTGCCGCTCGCGGCGACGCCGCATTTCCGCAATGCAGCACCCATTTCCGGCATGGCGAGCTTCGCCAATGTCGAGTTCGGCTTCGACATGCGGGTCGACCGCATCGCCGAGCACCCACGCATCACCAAGCCGTTCTCCGACGAAAGCTGGCAAGCACTGGACGCGCTGGGCGTCGAGGTCGATGCCGCGCTCCAGGCCGGCGACGTGCGGCTGACCATGGGCGGTGAGCCGACCTTCGTCTCGATCGACGATTTTGAGGCGGCCGAGTGGAACACGGCAGCCGTCGGGCCGACCAAGCGGGGAAAGGCCGATGCGCTGATCCGCCGACTGCGCGAGCGCTTCGCGCCCGGCGGCTTCCTGCACTACGGCCAGGGCAAGTGGTACCCCGGCGAAAGCCTGCCGCGCTGGACGTTCTCGCTCTACTGGCGCACCGATGGCGAGCCGGTGTGGAGCGACCCGTCGCTGATCGCGCATGAAAAGAGCGAAGCGGATGTCGGACCGAAGCAGGCCGAAAGCCTGCTGACGGCGATTGCCGATGAACTCGGCATCGACAAGACCATGGTCAGCGAAGCCTATGAGGATCCGGCCGAATGGCTGCTCAAGGAAGGCAAGCTGCCGAAGAATGTCGATCCGTCCAATTCGAAGCTGGAGGACCCGGAGGAGCGCAGCCGCATGGCGCGGGTGTTCGAACGCGGGCTGACCAAGCCGTCGGGCTATGTGCTGCCCGTCCAGCGCTGGAACAGCCAGGCGTCCGAACCGCGCTGGCGCTCGGAGAAATGGAAGACGCGGCGCGGCAGGCTGTTCCTGGTGCCGGGCGATTCTCCGGTCGGCTATCGCCTGCCGCTCGGCACGCTGCCCTACGTGCCGCCGGCGCAGTTTCCCTATATCGTGCCGGTCGATCCATCGCTGCCGCGCGGACCGCTGCCGGCGCGCGAGGCTATTTTGCCTGAGGCCGCTCCTTTGTCAGAGGCGGCACCGGCCGAACTGGAAGGCGCCGACGAAATGGCGCGCCGCCAGCAGGCGGTCTCCTTCACGGCCGCCACCGGCCAGCAGGATCGTGTCGAACAGGAGATCACTGAGATCGGCGGCGCCGTGCGCACCGCGCTTTCGGTCGAGCCGCGCGACGGCCGACTTTGCGTGTTCATGCCGCCGGTCGAGGCGCTGGAGGATTATCTCGAACTGGTCGCGGCGGCGGAGAACGCTGCAAAGGCGATCGGCCTGCCGGTACATATCGAGGGCTACGGCCCGCCGCACGATCCGCGCCTCAACGTCATCCGTGTGGCTCCGGATCCCGGTGTCATCGAGGTGAACATCCATCCAGCCGCGAATTGGCAGGATTGCGTGGCGACGACAACGGCGATCTACGAAGAGGCGCGGCAGACGCGGCTTGGCGCCGACAAATTCATGATCGACGGCCGCCACACCGGCACCGGCGGCGGCAATCATGTCGTCGTCGGCGGCGCCACACCCAATGACAGTCCGTTCCTGCGCCGGCCCGACCTGTTGAAGAGCCTGGTGCTGCAGTGGCAGCGGCATCCGTCGCTCTCTTATCTGTTCTCCGGCCTGTTCATCGGCCCGACCAGCCAGGCGCCGCGCTTCGACGAGGCGCGCCACGATTCGCTCTATGAGCTCGAAATCGCGATGGCGCAGGTGCCGCATCCGGACAAGGGCGCGGCACCCCTGCCGTGGCTGATCGACCGGCTGTTCCGCAACCTCCTGACCGACGTAACGGGAAATACCCACCGCTCGGAAATCTGCATCGACAAGCTGTTTTCACCCGATGGCCCGACCGGCCGGCTAGGGCTGGTCGAATTCCGCGGCTTCGAGATGCCGCCCAACGCACGCATGAGCCTGGCGCAGCAATTGCTCGTGCGCGCCATCATCGCCCGGGCCTGGAAGAACCCGCTCGACGGCCGTTTCGTGCGCTGGGGCACGTCCCTGCACGATCGTTTCATGCTGCCGCATTACGTCTGGGCTGACTTTCTCGACGTGCTCGACGACCTCAAGCTGAACGGTTTTGCCTTCCGTCCGGAATGGTTCGACGCCCAACTCGAATTCCGCTTCCCGTTCTGCGGCGAGGTCCAGCATGCCGGCATCAAGCTGGAGCTCAGGCAGGCACTGGAGCCGTGGCATGTGATGGGCGAGCAAGGGGCGATCGGCGGCACGGTGCGCTTCGTCGATTCCTCCGTCGAGCGGCTGCAGGTGAAGACCGAAGGGCTCAACCCGGAGCGTCACGCCATCGTCTGCAATGGCCGCCTGGTGCCGATGAAGGTGACCGACAACCGCGAAATCGCGGTGGCGGGCGTTCGCTTCAAGGCCTGGCAGCCGGCTTCGGGCCTGCATCCGGCGCTACCGGTCAACACGCCGCTGGTTTTCGACATCTATGACCGCTGGTCGGGCCGCGCGGTCGGCGGTTGCGTCTATCATGTCGCGCATCCCGGCGGGCGCAGCTACGACACGTTCCCGGTCAATGGCAACGAAGCGGAGGCGCGACGGCTCGCCCGCTTCGAGCCGCGTGGCCACACGCCGTCCAGCTATGTGCTGCGCAACGAAGAAGCCTCTGAAGATTTCCCGATGACCCTTGACCTTCGGCGGCCGCAAAGACTCTGATCAGCAATGGCGAAGGGGAATCACAAGAAGCTGCGCAGCAAGCCGCAGACCCACAATCTGCTGGCGCACTACCAGCCAATCGACGGCGCCGTCGACGAGATGGTCGATGCGTCGGGCAATCCGCGGCCGGCCTGGCGTCACTTCATCGAGGCACTGGAGGAACTAGGGCCGGAAAAGCTTGCCCAGCGCTTCGCCCGCGCCGACCAGTATCTGCGCGATGCCGGTGTCTATTACCGCGTCTATGACAAGGCCGGCGCCAATGAACGGGAATGGCCGCTGGCGCATGTGCCGCTGCTGATCGAGGAGCAGGAATGGGCTGACATCAGCGCCGGCCTGGTCCAGCGCGCCGATCTGTTCGAGGAGACCATCGCCGACATTTATGGGCCCAACCGGCTGGTCGAGAAAGACATTCTGCCGGCTGGATTGATCGCGGCCAGCCCGGAATATTTGCGGCCCGTCGTCGGCACCAGGCCGGCCAGCGGCCATTTCCTGCACTTCTGCGCGTTCGAGCTCGGCCGTGGTCCGGACGGCCGCTGGTGGGTGCTTGGCGATCGCACGCAGGCGCCGTCGGGCGCCGGCTTTGCACTGGAGAACCGCGTCGCCACCACGCGCGCGCTGTCCGACATCTATGGCGAGATGCATGTGCACCGCTTGGCCGGCTTTTTCCGTCGCTTCCGCGACGCGCTGAACGGCATGGCCAAGGAGACCGGCGGCCGTGTCGCCATCCTGACGCCGGGACCGCTGAACGAAACCTATTACGAACATGCCTATATCGCGCGCTATCTCGGCATCATGCTGCTCGAGGGCGAGGACCTGACCGTCTCAGGCGGCAGGCTGATGGTGCGCACGGTTTCGGGGCTGATGCCGGTGAGCGTGCTGTGGCGGCGGCTCGACGCCGCCTTCGCTGATCCGCTTGAATTGCGGCCGGATTCCCAGATCGGCACGCCGGGGCTGGTCGAAGCGATCCGGCAAGGGGCGGTTTCGGCCGTCAACGCGTTGGGCTCCGGCCTGATGGAGACACGCGCGCTGCTCGCCTTCCTGCCGAAGATTTCGCGCGCCCTGCGCAACGAGGAGCTGCTGCTGCCGACCGTCGCGACATGGTGGTGCGGGCAGGAGACCGAACGTCGGCATGTGCTCGCCAATATCGATCGCATGGTGATCGGCCCGGCGTTGTCGACACGGCTTGCCTTCGAGGACGACGGCTCGACCAAGCTCGGTTCGGCGCTGTCGGCCGAGGAGCGGGCCGAACTCGTTGCCCGGATCGAGCGGGACGGCGGCGACTTCGTCGGCCAGGAAGCAGTGACGCTTTCGACCACCCCGGTCTATGTCGGCGGCTGGCTGGAGCCGCGGCCGGCAAGCCTGCGCGTCTATCTGGCGCGGACGCCGGAAGGCTGGACGGTGATGCCCGGCGGTTTCGCCCGTGTCGGTTTTTCGCTCGACCCGACGGCGATCGCCATGCAGCGCGGCGGCCAGGCGGCGGATGTATGGGTGGTCAGCGACAGGCCGGTGGAGCGCGAGACGCTGCTGCCGCAGGAGCATGATAGCTTCACGCGCACCTTGCCGGGCAGCCTGCCCAGCCGCGCGGCGGAGAACCTGACATGGCTCGGCCGCTATATCGAGCGATCGGAAGACACGGTGCGCATTCTGCGCGCCTACCACGTGCGGCTGGCCGAGACATCCGATCCCGAGATGCCGCTGCTCGCCGACATCAGAGACTATCTCGCGCCCTTCGGCATCGACGTCGAGACGGCAATCCCATTGGGGCTGATCGGCACGCTGGACAGCGCGGTTTACAGCGCCGGGCAGATCCGCGACCGCTTCTCGCCCGATGGATGGCTGGCATTGAAGGATCTGTCGAAGACCATCCATCAATTTGCCGCGACAGTGGCGCCGGGCGACGACGCGACAAGGGCAATGACGGTCATCCTGCGCAAGCTGGCCGGGTTTTCCGGCCTGCTGCATGAGAACATGTACCGCTTCACCGGCTGGCGTTTCCTGGAAATCGGCCGCAGGCTGGAACGTGGCATCCAGATCGCCCGCACGCTCGCCCGGCTGACCAGAGCCCAGGCGCCGGAAGGCGCGCTCGACATGATGCTGGAGATCGGCGACAGCGTCATGACCCACCGTCGGCAATATCCGGTGCAGGCGGGACGGCGCACGGTGGTCGACCTTCTGGCGCTCGATCCGCTCAACCCGCGCTCAATCCTTTTCCAGCTCGAACGGCTGAAGGCCGAAATCGCGCTGCTGCCCGCTGTCGGCGGTGAAGGCCATATGTCGCCGGCGGCCAAGGAAATCTTGCAGCTCAACACGTCGATCGCCATCAAGGAGCCCTCGGACATGACGACCAAGGCCCTCGGCGATCTCGCCAATGAAATCGGCGGCCTCTACAACAGCCTCTCCAAAGCCTATTTCGGGTAGAGACGGCATGCTCTACGACATCAGGCTTCACCTGCGTTCCGACTATGATGCGGCGGCCGGCGGCGGCCGCCATCAGGTGCGCGTGTTGCCGCCGACCATCCCTGGCGTGCAGCGCGTCATCGCCGCTTCACTGTCTTTTGTGCCGGCGCCCAGCGAACGCTCCGACTTTTCCGACTTTTTCGGCAACAGTGTCACCTCGATCGCCTTTCGTGACGCGCATGATGCGCTCGATATCAGGATGAGCGCGCGTGTTTCAGTGTCGCGGCCGGAGCCCGGGCTTGACGTATCGCCGGACATACGCCGGCTGAGGGAAGAACTCGGCGCGGTGCACTCGCTGGCGCCGGCTTCGCCGCATCATTTTCTGGCCGCCAGCGATCATGCCGGCATCGACGCGGCAATCACTGCCTATGCGAAAGACAGTGCCGGCAGTTCGACGGTCGGCACGGCCATGGCTCTGTGCAACCGCATTCACCGCGATTTCACCTATGATGGCGAGGCGACCACCGTGCAGACGCGGGCCAGCGACGCCTTCGGCCTGAAGCGCGGCGTCTGCCAGGATTTTTCCCACATCATGATCGCCGGCCTGCGCGGCCTCGGCATTCCTGCAGGCTATGTCAGCGGGTTCCTGCGTACCATCCCGCCACGCGGAAAGCCGCGGCTCGAAGGCGCCGACGCCATGCATGCCTGGGTCAAGGTGTGGTGCGGGCGCGATACCTGCTGGCAGGAATTCGATCCGACCAACGGCATGCGGGCAAGCAACGACCATATCACGGTCGGCTATGGCCGCGACTACTCGGACGTGGCGCCGATCGTCGGCGTGCTGAAAACCACGGGCGGGCAGGTTGGCGAGCAGGCAGTCGACGTCATACCGGTCGTGCTCGAAAAGGCGTGACGACGCACTTCCTCGTTGCACGGCGTCGTCGATAGGCTGTCCTGGCAATCGAGAGGCGGTGGAACCCGCAGCCAGCAAGCGGCTTATCTACGGAAATTCCGTGGAGAGGACATGCTCGACAAATCCGGGTCGTCGTCTGGCCGATCGGCTGTGAGGAAAGCTGCACCAAAGAACGGGGTGCCGCGGAACGGAGCGCTGGAGAACGGCGCGCAAGCCTCGGCTGTTAGGGCCTCGCTCAACTATGTCAGCGACATCGAACCCGGTATTCATCGGCTGCGTTCAGGCAAGGGGTTCTCGTACAAGGGACCGGACGGGCGTGCCGTCGATAAGGATGCGCTGACACGCATCAAGGCGCTCGCCATTCCACCGGCCTGGACGGATGTGTGGATCTCGCCGGATGCCGACGGTCACATTCAGGCGACCGGCCGGGACCAGCGCGGGCGCAAGCAATACCGCTATCATCCGCACTGGGCCGAGGAGCGGGACGGGGTCAAATATTCGAGCCTCATCGCCTTCGCCGAAAGCCTGCCTGAACTGCGACGGCAGATCGATGTCGATTTGCGCCGTCACGGGCTGCCGCTGGAACGGGTCGTGGCGGCTATCGTCTGGTTGCTCGACAACACGATGATCCGCGTCGGCAATGCCGCCTATGCGCGCGACAACCAGAGTTTTGGTCTGACCACGCTGCGCGATCGCCATGTCGACATCAAGGGCTCGAGCCTGCGTTTCGCCTTCAAGGGCAAGTCAGGCAAGGAATGGAGATTGAAGCTCGTCGATCGACGGATCGCCAAGATCGTGCGTGGAGCGCAGGACCTGCCGGGCCAAAAGCTGTTCCAGTATCTCGACGAGGATGGAAACAGGCATCCGGTGCGCTCAGACGACGTCAACCGCTATATCAGGGAGAACGCCGGCGTGGATTTCAGCTCCAAGCATTTCAGAACCTGGGGCGGTACCATTCATGCCGCCTCGCTGTTTGCTCAAACCGAACGTCCTGAAAGCCAGGCGCAGCAGAAGAGGGCGATGAACAGCGTCATCGACAAGGTTGCCGAGCGGCTCGGCAATACGCGCACAGTCTGTCGCCAATGCTACATCCATCCGGAAGTCTTCCGCGCCTGGTCCGAAGGGCGGCTGCTTAGCGAAATGGCGGACGCGAACAAAGGCAAGCGCCCGATCGCCGGGCTCGACGACGAGGAGGCGCTGGTCCTGAGATGGCTGAAGGCGAGGGAAGGCTGACGCCGGACGGGCGATTTTTTTGTCGACGCCATGTCGGCATCGGTCCTACTGTTTCGTCCTTTGATAGAGAAAAGGACGACCCATGCTCTACGCGATCCTCTGCTATGCCTCCGAAGACGTTGTCTGCTCCTGGAGCAAGGAACAGGACGATGCTGTCATGGAAAAACTCCTGGGCGTACAGGAAAGATATGCCCAGGCGGGCCGGCTTGGCCCGGTGGCGCGGCTGCTGCCGACGACCGCCGCGACAACGCTGAGAAAGGTCAAGGGCGAAGCGGTCGTCATCGATGGTCCGTTTGCCGAAACCAAGGAACAGTTCCTCGGTTTCTACACGCTCGACTGCGCCGACCTCGATGAGGCTGTCGACTTCGCGCGCGAGCTTTCCGAGGTCAACCCGAGCGGCGGCTCTTACGAGATCCGGCCGGTCTCCCTCTTCAATCCCGCCAAGGTTTCTGCATGACCGAACTTGCCTGGATCAGCACGGCAATCAGCACCGCTCGCCCGCAGGCGATGGGGGCATTGCTGCGCTACTTCCGCGACCTCGACGCGGCGGAGGAAGCATTCCAGGACGCCTGCCTGAGGGCACTGAACAACTGGCCGAAAAACGGCCCGCCGCGCGATCCGGCAGCCTGGCTGATCTTCGTCGGCCGCAACAGCGGCATCGATGCGGTGCGCAAGCGCGCCAAGCAGGCGCCGCTGCCGGAGGAGGACCAGATCTCCGATCTCGAAGATGCCGAGAGCGACATCGCCGAGCGGCTGGACGGCGCGCATTACCGCGACGATATTTTGCGGCTGCTGTTCATCTGCTGTCATCCCGACCTGCCGGCCACTCAGCAGATCGCGGTGGCGCTGCGCATCGTTTCCGGCCTGACGGTCAAGCAGATCGCCCGCGCCTTTCTCGTCGGGGAAAGCGCGATGGAGCAGCGTATCACTCGAGCCAAGGCTCGCATCGCCGATGCCGGCGTGCCGTTCGAGACGCCGGGAGCGGTCGAGCGCTCCGAACGGCTCGCCGCCGTCGCTGCCATGGTCTACCTGATCTTCAACGAAGGCTACTCCAGCAACAGCGGCGAGGCATCCGCCCGTGCGCCGCTTTGCGAAGAAGCGATCCGGCTGGCCCGGCTGCTGCTCAGGCTGTTCCAGACCGAGCCGGAGATCATGGGACTGACGGCGCTTTTGTTGCTCCAGCATGCACGTGCGCCGGCTCGCTTCGACGAGAACGGCGAGATCGTGCTGCTCGAAGACCAGGACCGCAGCCTGTGGAGCCGCAAGATGATCGATGAGGGCCTGGCGCTGGTCGATAAGGCGTTGCGCCATCGCAAGCCCGGTCCCTACCAGGTACAAGCGGCGATCGCCGCCTTGCATGCTCGGGCGGAAAAGCCCGAGGAGACGGACTGGAACGAGATCGACCTGCTCTACGGGCTGCTCGAGCAGATGCAGTCGTCGCCGGTGGTGACCCTCAATCGCGCCGTCGCGGTCTCCAAGGTGCGTGGACCGGAAGCGGCACTTGCCATGATCGAGCCGCTGGAAGGAAGGCTTTCCGGCTATTTCCACTTCTTCGGCCTCAAGGGCGGCCTGCTGATGCAGCTTGGCCGCGGCGAGGAGGCGCGCGTCGCTTTCGACCGCGCCATCGCGCTTGCCAACACGGCCGCCGAGGCAGCGCATATCCGCATGCATATCGACCGGCTGATGAAAGAAGGCGCTAAGCAAACGGCGCATTGATCCGACGCCTCCGCCTGGTTCAACGGTCTGATCTTTGGCTTAGACCATGCCGGGGTGGCGATTTTTCCCTGAAACGAGTAATGCCACGCCATGACAGCGCCCGATGTGCCGACCGGCACAGAGACGGCATGGCGCAAGGCTTGGACCGAAGTGCTTTTGTTTTATGCATGTCGTTGTCCCAAAACCGCTGCGCACTTTTGGGCGACATGCATTATGAGCGGCGGGATATGAAAGGGATAAAAATGACGATTGCGAAGGAAACGGCCGGGCTTCTGGCGAAACTGGGCGTTGCCGAGGGCGCGCTTACGGGCGGCGATCTTATCGTGCGCAGCCCGGTGACCGGCGAGCAGATCGCCGCGCTGAAGACCATCTCGCCGGCCGATGCGGCAACGACCATCGACAATGCCCACGAAGCTTTCCTGGCGTGGCGGCAGGTGCCAGCTCCCAAGCGTGGAGAGCTGGTGCGGCTGCTCGGCGAAGAGTTGCGCACACACAAGGCCGAGCTTGGCCGGTTGGTATCGATCGAAGTTGGCAAGATCCCATCCGAGGGTCTTGGCGAAGTGCAGGAAATGCTCGACATCTGCGATTTCGCCGTCGGTCTTTCTCGGCAATTGTACGGCCTGACCATCGCCACCGAGCGTCCCGGCCATCGCATGATGGAAACCTGGCATCCGCTCGGCGTGGTCGGCGTCATTTCGGCCTTCAACTTTCCGGTGGCGGTATGGTCGTGGAACGCGGCACTTGCGCTGGTCTGCGGCGACGCGGTTGTGTGGAAGCCGTCTGAGAAGACGCCGCTGACGGCGCTCGCCTGCGAAGCGATCTTCAAGCGCGCGGCAAAGCGTTTCGGCGATGCGCCGGAAGGGCTGGCGCCGGTGCTGATCGGTGATCGCGCCGTCGGAGAGATCATGGTGGACCATCCGAAGGTGCCGCTGGTTTCGGCCACCGGCTCGACCCGCATGGGCCGGGATGTCGGTCCGCGTCTGGCGAAACGCTTCGCGCGTGCCGTGCTGGAGCTCGGCGGCAACAATGCCGGCATCGTCTGCCCGACGGCCGATCTCGACATGGCGCTGCGTGCCATCGCCTTCGGCGCCATGGGCACGGCCGGTCAGCGCTGCACGACGCTCAGGCGCCTGTTCGTGCATGACAGCGTCTATGATGCCTTGGTTCCGCGCCTGAAGAAAGCCTATGAGAGCGTCTCGGTCGGCAATCCGCTGGAGACCAGTGCTCTCGTCGGCCCGCTGATCGACAAGGCTGCCTACGAGAACATGCAGAAGGCGCTGGAGGAGGCGGCTTCGAATGGCGGCACGACAACCGGCGGAATGCGGGTCGAGAACGGCCAGCCTGAGGCTTACTACGTGCGTCCGGCGCTGGTCGAAATGCCGCGGCAGGTTTCGCCGGTGACGGAGGAGACCTTCGCGCCGATCCTTTATGTGATGAAATATTCTGACTTCGACGCCGTGCTCGACGAGCACAATGCGGTGGGAGCGGGGCTGTCGTCGTCGATCTTCACCCGCGACCTGCAGGAATCCGAGCGCTTTCTCGGCGTCGACGGCTCGGATTGCGGCATCGCCAACGTCAATATCGGCACATCCGGGGCCGAGATCGGTGGCGCCTTCGGTGGCGAGAAGGAAACCGGCGGCGGCCGCGAGAGCGGTTCCGATGCCTGGAAGGCCTATATGCGGCGCGCCACCAATACGGTGAACTATTCCAAGGCGCTGCCGCTTGCGCAGGGCGTGTCGTTCGACATCGACTAAGAAGGCCTTGTCGTGGCGGGGCCAAAGCCCCCCCCCCCCCCTTAAAGTGACGCGTGAGCCGTCCCCCCAAGATACAAAACAGTTATCGAAGGCTGCATCGATGATGGCGAGCTTGACCGCCTGGGCGGTCATGTATTCCTGGTAGAACTCGCTCGACAACCACATGACCGAATGACCGCGCTGGCCCAGCCAGCCGATGCTGCCGAGTTCCTCGGCATCGCGCAATTTGCGTGACAAATGGGTCCGGGAAAGCTTGAGCCAGTTCGCGAAATCTCCGATCGAGACGACACCGGTCGGAATCCGGTCCAGGCCGGCATGATCGGGATCGACGCCGGATATCAGCCAATCCATGACGATGCCGCCATTGTCGAGCCAGGTGAACAACGAAAAGGTCTGTCTCGGCTCCCGCACGGCATGCGACGAAAGCAGGCCGTCGGCCACCAGCGGCTGCAGTTTGGCGAGCACGTCCGGATGTGCGACGAATGCAGCCAGTCGAGATCCATTGTCCAGGCTGTCCAGCGTTTTCAGATGAGCCATGAACCAGCCGGCGACCTTCTCCAGAGTGCCCGCGGTTGGCTCAAAGGGGCGGATGCGCCCGTATTTGATCGGCAGATGCCGGATGAAACCGTAATGCAGCATCTCCTTCAGGAAGGCGTCGGCGGTGTTGCGGCTGGCTACCGAATGCTGGTGGATGTCGCCCATGAACCGTGCAGACGTAAGTCCCTTGCGATGATCGTCCGGCTCTCGATCGAAATACAAGGCAAGGCCGATATGGGCCATCAGCCAACGCTGTTGCGTGGCGAACACGGAAGCCAGCCGCGGGTTCGCTTCATAGGTCTCGAGCAGCGTCCGGGATTGAGCCTGGACATGGCGACGCAATGCCGAATGGCCGGCAATGTTTTCAGAATCCAGCGCCATCCCCGCCGAGCCCAACCAAACTTTGCAACCGGAAATACCGGTCACAATTTCAGCCTTCGCCGGTCGTGTCCAGAGCCGCCGAACCGGGATACAAGCTGAATTCCGCCCGGATAACTAGCTGAATTCCCCGAGATGGTCGCCGATGACCCCGCTCTCGCGAGGCGCTGATCTCGCTGCAGAAGGCTGGCCTGCTCGAACCCACCAATGGGGCTTCGCCTGTCCAGCCCGTGCTCCCGTCGATGGCCAAGCGGAACCAACACAAGTTTTGCTCGTTGATGAGCGCCGATTGGACTGAGACAGTGAGGAACTACAATATGGAGAATGGCCTTTTCGCCACGCCGCCTGCAGCTTTCCGGCAAACAGAGTCGGTCTGGCTACGGGCGCTCAAGTGGCTGTTGCGCCGAGTGCGCAGCGCCTCCGACAGCTCGGGAACCATGTTGAAGCCAATCCTTTCCGGACCCGAGGATGATAGCGGGCCCACTCCGCCTCGACGCGCTTGAGGCCGATCGCGCTGCGATCTTGACGCCAAAAATGACCGCTCACATATCTTTTTAGGGCCGGCGCCGACGGCCATGCGGTGGATGACCGCTGCGGAGGCCGGACGCGGCGGCGTGTCCGCCTGACCCAGCGAGGGCGGCATCATGCCGCTGCCGTCCGTCGTTGCGCCGACCCGGACCCGGACACAGCCGGTTGCGGCGCAACGCCGGGAACCATCGGGCATGCTTGGCTATTAGATACAGGCGGCTGCTGGTCTGCCGGGCCAGGAGCCATTGCTTATGATCATCGATCCTCCACCGAAAAGTGCTATCCCGGCATCCGTTCCGTCGGTCGATCCAAAAGCCGCCCCGACGCCTCGCAATGCCGAAGCGGAGGTCTTTTATATCGAAGCGATCCGCGAACTTGTCGCGACCGGCATCCCCTTTCTAGTCGCCGGCACCTATGCCGTAAGCGCCTATACCGGGATCACCCGCCTGACCAAGGATCTCGACATTTTCTGCAAGGCCGGCGACTGCCCGCGCATCCTCGCCCATTTCAAGCGCATCGGCTACGCCGTCGTGGTCGAGGACGACCGGTGGCTCGGCAAAGTGTTCAAGGGCACGCATTTTTTCGACGTCATTTTCGTCTCGATGAACGGCACAATGCCTGTCGACGACCAGTGGCTGGAGCACGCACGTCAGGGCGAATTGCTGGGCAGCCAGGTGCGGATTATCGGTCCCACCGAGCTTATCTGGTCCAAATGTTTCATCCAGGACCGGGGCCGCCACGATGGCGCCGACATCTCGCACACCATCCTCAAGGCGCACGACCAGATCGACTGGCAAAGGCTGCTTTCCTACATGGAAGTTCATTGGGAAGTTCTGCTGATGCATCTCTTGAACTTCCGATGGATCTATCCGTCGGAGCGGGGCCGCGTGCCCGCCTGGCTGCTCGACGAGCTGCTTGACCGGCTGGCCAAGCAGCGCGAATTGCCACCTTCCCGGATGAAAATCTGCCGTGGGCGCATGCTTTCACGAACCGACTATGAGATCGACGTCAAGGACTGGGGCTTTGCCGACGTCGGCGGTGAAGGAGAACATAGCAATGGCTGACGAGCTCGAAACTGCTTCGCCGAAGGCGGAAAACGGCAGCGCACTCAAAGTCGCCGCCATTGGCGATCTGCATGTCGGCAAGGAGGACCGGGCCTCGTACCGCGATCTTTTCGGCGAGATGTCGCGTGAAGCCCAGGTTCTCGTGCTGACGGGCGACCTTACCAATCTCGGCAAGCCTCGGGAGGCCGAAATCCTTGCCGAGGAACTGCGTGCCTGCACGATCCCGGTCGTCGCCGTACTTGGCAATCACGACTATGAGTCAGGCGCCGTCGAGCAGGTCTCCGACATTCTGCGCCAGGCGGGCGTTCACCTGCTCGACGGCGAGGCGACAGAGATTCACGAGGTCGGGTTCGTTGGGGTCAAGGGTTTCGTTGGCGGTTTTGGGTCGCGCATGCTCGGCTCCTTCGGCGAACCGGCGATCAAGTCAATGGTGGCGGAAAGCGTGAACGAAGCGATGCGGCTTGAAAACGCGATGCGGCAGGTCCGCGCCAAACGCACGCTTGTCGTTCTGCACTACGCGCCTGTCGTCGAGACGGTCGTAGGCGAGCCGCTGGAGATCTTCCCGTTTCTCGGTTCATCGCGCCTGGCCGAGACAATAGACCGGTTCCAGGTCAGCGCGGTGGTGCATGGTCATGCGCATCGCGGCGCCTACGAGGGCCGCACGCCGGGCGGGGCGCCGGTCTATAACGTTGCCATGCATGTCGCCAAGCCGACCGGCCGTCCCTACGCCATGCTCGAAATCTGACAGGCGCCGCCACTGGCGCAAGCAATCGCCAGTACACACTGCAGAACGATCACAGCAATTGCCGGCGGAAAGACGTCCGCTTCGGTGGAATGTCGTTTTCATCCGGATTGGGAACGGGGTCCTCGTCGGGGAGCCTGTCGGGATCCGGCTCACGCACGGGCTTGGGATCGGGGATAGGAGGCGGCGGCACCGGGGTCGGTATCGGCTCGGGTGTGGGAATAGTGGCCATCGTAATCATCTCCTCTTGGCGCAGAACAACGCAATGGGCCAGCTGGTTCCCGCCTTCCTCGTTTTGGAAACCACACCGTCTTGCCTGCGGGTCAGCCCATCTCCGGATTCGCCTGGCTGCTGCCCGACTTGCGCGACCGCAGCAGCAGCGCAATCGGAACGAACAGGGCGGTTGCCACCGCGCAGTAACGGAAGACATCGACATAGGCGAGCAGCGTGGCCTGGCGGGCGATCAACTGGCCGAGCCAGCCAATCGCCTGCTGCTTCGCCTCGACCATCGCCGAACCATGGGCGACGAAATGCTCGGTCGCCTGCCGAAGCACCTGCTGATAGGCGGGCGACGATTGCACGGTGTGGCCGACCAGATTCGATTGATGGATTTGGGAGCTTTGCGCAATAACGGTGTTGGACAGCGACACGCCGATGCTGCCGCCGATATTGCGTGCAACGTTGATCAGCGCCGATGCCTGGTTGGTCTGTTGCGGGGGCAGGCCGACATAGGCCGCGGTTGAAATGGGAATGAACAGGAACGGCAGCCCGACCATCAGGAAGACACGGGCAAAGGCAAAGAAGCGGAAGCTGGCGTCCGGGGTAAGTGAGGTCATGTGCCAAAGGGCGACTGCGACCACCGACATGCCCATCATGATCAGGTATTTGGGCTGCACGATGCTGCCTACAAATCCGGACACCGGCATCAAGATCAGCATGGCGATGCCGCCCGGCATCATCGAAAGGCCCGAGAGCGTCGCGGTGTAGGCAAATGTCGTCTGCTGCAGCTGCGGCACGATCTGGGTGGTGCTGAACAGGATAGCACCGACCGCCATCATAACCAGGAAGGCCGTGCCGAACTGGCGAGTGAACAATAGGCGCATGTCGACGACCGGATCGCTGCGGCTGATTTCCCATGGGATGAGCAGCAGGAACGCGATCGCGGAAATCACTGCGAAAGTCGTAATGAAATTCGAGGCGAACCAGTCGTAGCGTTGGCCTCGGTCGAGGAAGATCTCCAGGCATCCCAATGCCGTCGCCACCAGGATGAACCCGACCCCGTCGATCTTCAGGCCGCCTTTCAGCCGTTCCTTGCGTTCGCGTTCGAGTACGTCCGGTTCGACCAACAGCCATTGCACCAGTGCCAGCGACAGGATGCCGAACGGCACGTTGATGAAGAAGATCCAGTGCCAGGAGAAATGGTCCGTCAGCCAGCCGCCGATCGTCGGCCCGACCGTCGGCGCGACGATGACGGCAATGCCGTAAAGCGCGAAGGCTTGCGAGCGCTTTTCCGGCGGAAAGGTGTCGGCAAGGATCGATTGCTCGCTTGGCGCCATGCCGCCGCCGCCGAGGCCCTGAAGGATCCTGAACAGGATAAGCAGTTCCAGGTTGGGCGCCAGTCCGCACAGCAGCGAGGCGACGGTGAAGATCGCCACGCAGAGCATGTAGTAGCGCTTGCGGCCGACAACGCTTGCCAGCCAGCCGCTGACCGGGATGATCACCGAGTTGGCAACGAGATAGGTGGTAATGACCCAGGTGCTTTCGTCCATTCCGGCCGCCAGGCTCCCGGCGATGTTGCGCAGGGCGACATTGGCGATCGAGGTGTCCAGCACCAACATGAAAGTGGCGATGGAAACGACGACGGCGATGAGCCAGGGATTGTGCGTCCCGGCGGCAGACCGGCTTTCGCCGTGATTTCTGGCGGCTTCGCCGCTCATCGCACCTTGACCGTCGGCACCACCGACAGACCTGGGCCAAGAAGCATATCGGGCGGCTTGTCGAAGACGATCTTGACCGGTACGCGCTGCACCACCTTGACGTAGTTGCCGGTGGCGTTTTCGGCCGGCAGGAGGCTGAAGGCGGTGCCGCTGCCGGCCTGGATGCTGTCGACGCGGCCATGGAAGGACTTGTCCGGGTAGGCGTCGATGTCGATGTCGACCGGCTGTCCGGGCCGCATCAGGTCGAGCTGCGTCTCCTTGAAGTTGGCCTTCACCCAGACCTCGTCGGGAACGAACATCATCAATACCTGGCCGGGTTGGGCGTAGGTGCCGTCAGCGGCCGAAATGCTCGTTGCACGCCCGGCGACCGGTGCTGTGATGGTCGTGCGCGACAGCGTCGTGCGGGCTTGATCCTGGCTGGCCTTGGCCTGCTCAAGCTGCGCCTCGGCGCTCCTGGCCTGTGCCTGCAAGACCGAAACCTGGCTTTTTGCCGAGGCGACATTGGCCTCGGCGCTGTCCAGCGCGGCCTGGTCCTGACGCAGCGTCGATGCCGCCTGCTGCGCCTGCTGCTGCGTTGCCGTGCCCCTGGCCAGGAGTTCGCGATTGCGCTGATCCTCGGCCTTAGCGAAATCCAGCGCTGCCTTGGCCTGTGCAACCTGCCTCTGCGCGGCGTTCACCTTTGCGTTTTGAGCCTCGATCTGGGCGGTGACATTGACGATTTCGGCCTCGGCCGCGGCGACGCCGGCATCGGCCTGCTTCAGGTTTGCCTGATAATCGCTGTCATCGATGCGCAGGAGGACATCGCCCGCCTGCACGTGCTGATTGTCGGTAACCGCCAGCTCGGTGATGCGGCCGGCGATTTGGGCGCCGATCGTCACCGTGCGGGCGTCGATGAAGGCGTCGTCGGTCGATTCGTACTGGCCGGCGTTCAGCCACCAGATCACGACGCCTGCCGCGACGAGCAACAGCGCAAGCGCGACCGCTGCCGTCGCATAGGGATGGCGCTTGGGAAAGCCGAGCAGACCGGCCTTTCGTTGCGAGGCATCCCCGTCGGGCTTTTCCTGCCGGGGCCCTGCCGATCGCTCACGAGATTCTCGAACCCGGGCCGGTTGCTCCCGAGTTTCATTTACAGGCTCGACGTCTTGTTCGACGCTTTGAGGCTTCGTGTCCAACGGAATGGCTTTCAAGATTGATATTGCAGCCGCCGGAGCGGACGCAAAGCCAAACGGCAAGCTTCCGCAAAAGTTCCTGTCCGGAATGGGTTCGGTTAACGGGTCGACATCGAACCCACCGAGCGGCGCGGGCGCGTTGGAACTCGAGCACCGCTTCACCGTATGCTTCATGTTGCGGCGGTCCGGCCTTGTCAGCGCTCCACGGCGCGATAATTGCTCATAAAGGCGTGGGCAATTTCACCTGTCGACAGGAGCCGACCATGAAACATCAAACACTCGACCAACTGCATGCCGTCGCGGAAGTTGAGTCCTTCGCGGCGTATCCGGCGATGACTCGAAACCAGCGGATTGAACGTTGGGCAGAACTTCTCGAGCAAAACCCGACGCGATGCCTTGGAGCGCTTCCGGGCACCGAATATATGAACAGGGAAGCGCGTGACAGATCGCGTGGCGCTGGGACGCCGCTCACTGTCGCTTTCGAGGATCCGGTTCTGCGTGCCATGGGCCTGAATGACGATACCTATGGTGAGGCAAAGCGCTTCTTCGAACTGAGCGACCGGCAGTTGCACCAAATCGTCTGCCATTGCCATGTCGGTGCTACGATGCAAGCGCGATGGGCCGCTGCCAGGGTGCGCGGGATAGTCCGCGGCAACAGATTTGTTGCCTGGATGAAGGGGTTGATCGTGCATTGACGCGGTACGAGGAACGGCGGAACACGCGTTCTTTCCGCGCCGTGGAGAGCGCTTCCGAATCTGGAAGGGCTCGTGCGCCGTCGGGCCGCACAGATTGTGAAACTCCTCGACGCTTGGCTGCGCTTTGTCGCGGCCATGCGTCTGTTTGCGATGTGAGAATTTGAGCTGACCCGCGGCAATTGAGCCTTCATCCGACGGGCTTTCGAGCGCCGTTCAGGCATGCGCGATCTGGCTAAGGACGAAACAATCCTGCGATCGCGGAAGATTCTTCGATCCGCTCTAGCGGTCGATCTCTCCAAACACAATGTCGAGCGAGCCGATGATCGCGGCAACATCGGCGATCATATGGCCTCGGGACAGGAAATCCATCGCCTGCAGGTGGGCGAAGGAAGGTGCGCGGATCTTGCATCGGTAGGGAATGTTGCCTCCGTCCGATACGAGATAGACGCCGAACTCGCCTTTCGGCGCCTCGACGGCGGCATAGACTTCACCGCGCGGCACGCGAATGCCTTCGGTATAAAGTTTGAAGTGATGGATCGTCGCTTCCATCGAGCGCTTCATTGTAGCACGCGGCGGCGGCGTGATCTTGCTGTTCGGGATCGCGACCGGCCCCTGGCCTTCGGGCGAGCGCAACTTTTCCAGGCATTGCCGCATGATCCGGACCGACTGGCGCATTTCCTCCATGCGTACGAGATAGCGGTCGTAGCAGTCGCCATGCTTGCCGACCGGTATATCGAAATCCATCTCCGAGTAGCATTCGTATGGCTGCGCCTTGCGCAGATCCCATGAGGCGCCCGATCCGCGCACCATCACGCCGGAAAAGCCCCAGGCCCAGGCATCATCGAGGCCGATCACGCCGACATCGACATTGCGCTGCTTGAAAATGCGGTTGTCGGTCAACAGCCCTTCGAGATTGTCGCAGACCTTGAGGAACGGATCGCAGAAATTCCAGATGTCGTCGAGGAGCTCCGGCGGCAGATCCTGATGCACGCCGCCGACCCTGAAATAATTCGCGTGCATGCGGGCGCCGGACGCGCGCTCATAAAAGACCATCAGCTTCTCGCGCTCGGCGAAACCCCAGAGCGGCGGCGTCAGCGCGCCGATGTCCATGGCCTGCGTGGTGACGTTGAGGAGGTGCGACAGGAGCCGGCCTATCTCGCAGAAAAGCACGCGGATGAGCTGCCCGCGTTTCGGAACCGATATTTCGAGGAGCTTCTCGGCGGCGAGACAGAATGCGTGCTCCTGGTTCATCGGCGCGACGTAGTCGAGCCGGTCGAAATAGGGCAGAGCCTGCAGGTAGTTCTTGTACTCGATGAGCTTTTCGGTGCCGCGATGCAGCAAGCCAATGTGAGGATCGGCGCGCTCCACGATTTCGCCGTCGAGTTCGAGCACCAGCCGCAGGACGCCGTGAGCAGAGGGATGTTGCGGCCCGAAATTAATGGTGAAGTTGCGAACCGCAGCCTCGGCCATGACAGTCCTCCGCAATTAGGCGGGTTTGTCCGCGTTCAGCCGCTCATGTCGTCGTCTGGATGATCAGCGTCAGCGTGCCGTCGCCGTCGATATTGGCCGCCACGACCTGCGTGGAATTAAGGCCGTTCGCCGCCAGTGCTGATGCTGCCTGCGGTGATGCGTCGATCGAACTTTGCAGGATACGCAAATCCTCGGCGCTGGTCTGGGTGACCACAGCCTCCGCCTGTGCCTTGATTTCAGGAGGCAGATCCTCCATCGCCACGATCGTCACAGCGGTGAAATTCTGGGCGGAGAAGGCTTGGTCCGGTGTAGCCTGGTCGGGCGTGGCCCCTTCGGGCGTGGCTTGCTCGGGCAGGGTTTGCGGGGCCGTCGGCGGGACAGGGGCAAGCTCTGGTCCCACGGATTGCGCGTAGACCGGCGAGGCAAGGGCCAGTGCCGAAAGTGTGGCAATTGTCGTCGATAGGCGCATGACCTTTCCTTCCGTTTTGCTCAGGGGATGATCATTTCGGTGACGACACAACCATCGTGCCGAAATATGGTTCCGTCACGGAGATGGCCGTCTTGCCGAAAAGCCGTGATTGTCGCGGAAGCAGAGCGCGAAATCCGGCGTTGGCTGTCTCAGGCGGCGGCGTGGCTGCGATGCGGCTGCGGCCAGCGCTGCAATGCTTCGCGGCCCAGATCGGTCAATTCGTAGACCCCGCGGTCGGCGCGCGCGAACCAGCGATACACGTTGTGCAGCAGGATCTTGGGCGCGTTCGGCAGGTTGGGCTTCAAGTCACGCGGCCGTTGTGGGCCATCGGCGAGTGCTGCGGCGCACGCGAGCGCCTGCTGGCGATAGGCGGTCATGATCGGCGCACGCGAGCCGCCGCCGGCGACAGGATCGCCCTGCCGGCGCCGATGTTCGTCGACCAGCTTCGAGCGACGCCGGGGATCCCGACGCGGAGCCAATGCCGTCGGGCTGAGCAGCACCTGAACCTCGCCGTTCGCGTGCACGCCAAGCAGGCCAAAGCCGAGGCGACGGCAGAGATTCCGGTACCTCACATCGCTCTCACGGCCCTTGCCGCGGACCGACATGCGGGCTGCGAGCCAGACCTCGTCGCTCGCCGCCATACGGTCGACGCCCTGGAGCACGAGCTCGAGATTGAACTTCAGTTTCAGCTCGCAGATGACGACGATCGGTGGAGAGTCGGCGCTCAGCGCCAGCAGATCGCAGCCGCCGATCTCGCCCTTGACCATAAATCCCAAGCCTTCGAGGAAGGTCTTGACCGGGCTGTAGAGTGAGGTCTCGAGCATTGGCCTTCGTCCGTTGCGAATCATCCTGCCCTATTGGCGGTTCAGCGCGATGATCGCTCTTTGCCGTTGAACAGGAGGTAAACGACGGCCAAACCTAAGCGATTGCTGCGGCTCGCCGGTGGGGCAGAGCCGCGCCACGGGCGCTTGCCAATTTGGTATGCTGGTATAATATGTACCTGAGATAGCGTGCTCCACGTAGCTGCGCTGTGCTCGACATGACAGACTGAGCCGATCGTGTTTTTGGGAGGAATACCATGAGATTTGCAACTGTGGCGGCGCTTGCCGGCGCCGCGCTGGCCAGCGCGGCGGTGCTGCCGGCAATGGCGTCTCCGGACGCGCCGGTCATCGCGCTCGCCAACGCCTATTACGGCAACACCTGGCGCCACCAGATGGTCGAGGCTTTCGAAGCCTCGGCCAAGGAGGCGAAGGCGGCCGGTCAGATCGCCGACTACATCATCATGAATGGCGACGGCTCCGTGGCGCAGCAAAACAGCCAGATCGCCGAGCTGATCCTCAAGAAGGTCGATGTGCTGGCCGTCGACGCAGCCTCGGAAACCGCAGTCAACGGCGTCATCCAGAAGGCCTGCGCCGCCGGCATTATCGTCATTTCCTTCGATTCGGTCGCGTCGGCGCCCTGCAACTACCAGCTCAATTTCGACTTCAAGGGCTACAAGGCAGCCCAGGCCGAGGCCGTCATCAAGATGCTCGGCGGCAAGGGCAACATCCTGCAGGTACGTGGCGTGAAAGGCTCCGCGCCGGATAACGACATGTACAATTCGCAGCAGTCGGTGCTGGCGAAATACCCCGAAATCAAGGTGCTTGCGACGGTCTACGGCCAAGCGACCGCCTCGGTCGCGCAAGCGGCGATCGCCAACGTGCTGCCCAGCCTGCCGCATGTCGACGCGGTGCTGGCACAAGGCGGCAGCGACGACGTCGGCATCGCCCAGGCCTTCGTCCAGTATGGCGGCGAATATGAAGGCAAGATGCCGATCATCGAGGGCGGCGGCGGCACCGACTTCGTCAAATGGTGGGCCGAAGAAAACGCCAAGAACGGCTACAAGACCGTCTCGATGAACACCACGCCGGGCATTGGCGGCGCAGCGTTCTGGCTCGGCCTGTCGCTTCTGAAGGGAGCCGAAGCGCCCAAGCTGATGATCATGCCGGTGGCGACGGTCGACGCCGGCAACCTCAAGGACTACGCGAAGCTGCCGGGCGGCCAGATCATCAGCCCGAGCTATTCGCTGGACTGGGTCAAGGAAAATCTCCTGACCAAGAAATGAGGCGGCCACGCTTCACTTCGGCCGGGCGCCGCCTCGACGGATCACGCCCGGCAACCGCTATCGAAGAAACAGAGACGAGAATGTCCCATCTTGCCCTTGCCGACCCGGGAGATGCCGCGTTTGCGGGGCAGGTGATGCCTGTCCGGCAAAGCGTGGTTTCGCTCAGGCAGATAAGCAAGAGCTTCGGACCGACACTCGCAAATGCGGACATCGATCTCTCCGTCTCGGCCGGGGACGTGATCGGGCTGGTCGGCGGTAACGGTGCTGGAAAATCGACGCTGATGCGCATCCTGTGCGGTGCCATGTGGCCGACGCTGGGCTCGATCTCGTTCGGCGGCGAAGTGGTGAGTTTCAGCGACTACGACACGGGAGAGGCGCAAAAGCGTGGCATCCGCATGGTGCACCAGGAACTGTCGCTGTGCGCCAACCTGTCTGTCGCCGAGAACTTCTTCCTGGAAACACCTGCGGATGCGGCGAGCCGGCCTGGCTGGAGAACGCTTTACAAGGCTCGGGCCCGTTCGGCGCTCGACGCGGTCTTTCCAGGGAACGGCATCGATGCAGATGCCGAAATCGGCCATCTCTCCATTGCCGAACGGCAAATGGTGGAGATTGCGCGCGCGGCGGCAACGCCCGGCGTGAGGCTCATTGTCCTCGACGAGCCGACATCTTCCCTCGACCTCGATCGTTCGAGGCAGCTCAGGGCTTTCATCCGTGAGCGAGCGAAATCGGGGTTGGCGTTCATCTTCATCAGCCACAAGCTTCAGGAAATCATCGACATCGCCACGCAGATCGTGGTGCTGCGCAACGGCCGCACTGCTTGGCATGGCCCTGTCGCGGATGCGTCGATCGGAAAGCTGGTGCAGCTTATGGGCGGCGACGCCAATCCGGTCCATCAGCACGCCGTCGCAGCCGCTTCCAGCGCGGATGTGCTGGTGCAACTCTCCGGTACGCTGACGTCCGAACTTGGCCGCGACATCGACATTGTTCGCGGCGAGATCGTCGGCCTGGCCGGTCTCGAGGGCAGCGGCCAGAAGGAGCTGCTGCACGCGATCTTCAAACCGGATCGCAAACAGGGCGCGGCAGTCATAAGACATGCCGACGCCGGTTTCATAGCAGGAGACCGCCAGAAGGAAGGCGTGTTTCCCTTGTGGAGCGTGCTGTCGAACATCAGCATCGGCGCCCTTGCCCGCCGCCCGGTGTTGGGCCTTGTTTCCGATCGCGTCAACCACGATGCGGCCGTTAGCGCAGCCGGCCGGCTGCGGCTCGATGACAGACGTTTCAATTCGAACATCACGGAGCTAAGCGGCGGCAATCAGCAAAAGGCGCTGGTTGCGCGGGCACTGGTCGCCGAGACGCCGATCATCCTTCTCGATGACCCGACGCGCGGCGTCGATATCGCCACCAAGCAAGATTTCTACCGGCTCTGTAACGAGATTGCGCGCAGCGGACGGACGCTGGTCTGGCACACGACTGAGGACGCCGAACTGCTGGCCTGCGATCGCGTGCTGGTCTTTGCCTGCGGACGGATCGTTCGGGAGCTGGCCGGCGATGCGATCACCGAGAAAGCCATCGTCGGCGCGTCCTTCGCCCAGCCAGCGGACCGGCTCGCCGGCACTCTCCGAGGGGATGGGCCTGCGGCCAGATTTGCCCGGCGGCTGATGAATGCGGCGCCTTTTATCGGCCTTGCCGTCGTGCTGGCCGTCATGATCTGGGCCAATCCGGCGGTCGCCTCGGTTTTCGGCCTAGACCTGCTTCTGTTGCCGGCGCTGTCGCTGGTGCTGGTGACGGCGGCGCAGATGTTCGTTGTCGGAGGCAGCGAAATCGACCTCGGCGTCGGTGCCTTCGCCGGCCTTGTCAGCGTGCTCAGCGCCACGCTGCTCTATGACCGGCCATGGCTTGGCGCCCTGGCGCTGATGGCGGCAGTCGCCGCCTATGCCGGACTTGGCGGCTTGATCCAGGCGCGAAAGATTCCGGCGATCGTCGTTACGCTCGGCGCATCGTTCATCTGGATGGGCCTTGGCTATTCGCTGCAGCCGACGCCCGGCGGCGCCAGTCCCGAATGGCTGTCGGCCCTCGTCAACTGGTCACTGGGGTCCGTGCCAACATCCATCATCCTCATCGGCATCGTTGCGCTGATCGCGTTCGTTATTGACCGATTGCCGCTCGGCGTGGTGCTGCGCGGCTTCGGCAACAATCCGACCGCCATGATTCGCTCCGGCTGGTCGCCGACGTGCTATGCTTTGGTGCGCTATCTGGTGTCGGGGCTGTTCGCCGCAGCCGCCGGCCTGTCGCTGACCGCGATCAACACGGCGAGCGACATCAATTCCGGCAACTCGTTCACGCTGCTCAGCGTCGCGGCCGTGGTCATGGGCGGCTGTGCCTTGCTGGGTGGTGTCATCTCGCCGCTCGGTGCCGTTGTCAGTGCCGTCACCCTGTCGCTGATCGGGGCGCTGCTCGGCACGCTGAACGTCAGCAGCGATTTCAATGCCGCGACGCAAGGACTGATCCTCATAGCACTGCTGACGCTGCGCAGCCTGACGGCCGACCGCAGGAGCGAACAATGAATGCGCTGAACGCGTTCAGCATCTGGGCGCAGAGGAACCGCTGGATCTGGTCGGCGATTGGCGTGCTTTTGTTGTGGCTCGTACTGTCGGCGGTCACCAACCGGTTCAGCCTGTTCAGCCTGTCGGGCATCCTGCTTTCGGCCTCCTTCCTGACGGTCGCCGGTATCGGCCAGATGTTCGTGGTGACGACCGGGCGCGGCAATATCGATCTGTCGGTCGCCTCGGTGATTACGCTCAGCGCCTTCGTCGCGCTGCTCACCATCAAAGGCCAGGACGCCAATCTTGCCATTGGCGTCCTTGTCGCAATCGTGCTTGGCCTCGCGGTCGGTGCGCTCAACGCGCTGCTCGTCGTCAGGCTGGGCATACCAGCGATCATCGCCACACTGGCGACCGGCTATGTGCTGGCGACAGCGACGCTGCTGTCCAACCGGGCGATAACAGGATTCGCCGTCAGCCCGACGCTCAAACATCTGGCCACGGGCCGCGTCGCGGGCGTGCCGATCATGACCGTCATCGCAATCCTGGGGGTGGCGGCCGCGTCCTTCGTGCTGCGCTACACGGTGTTCGGGCAGCTGTTGTCGGCGGTCGGCCAGAACCGGACCGCGGCGCGGCTGGCGGCCATCCGCAACGGTCCGGTGATCGCATCGGCGTTCATCATCTCATCGGTGCTGGCGGCGCTCGATGGCCTGCTGCTCGGGGCCTATATCGGCGGCGCCTTCCTCGAGATGGGCCAGCCTTATCTGCTGCAGTCGATCGCCGCGGTGGTGCTGGGCGGGACGCTCATCTTCGGCGGCTCGGCGACCGCGATCGGCACCCTGTTTGCCAGCATTCTTCTGATCCTGATCGTCACCACCATGCAGATCATCGGCCTGCCTCCCGGTGCCCAGGACATCGTCCAGGGCATCGTCGTCATCTTCGTGCTCGCCCTTGCCGGGCGGCAGGCGTTGGCGAGGCGACCCTCCGTCGAACCCGCAAGCAACGACGACGGAGCGCTGGCCAGGGATGGGCCAAGCTGAGCGGCGGCTCCCGCCTGTCTAATCCGCCAACCGGCGGCAGTGTGCATACAAGGTCAATAGGATGACGATCGGCAGAGCCGTCGTTGGAAATCAGGAGTAACGGACAATGACAACGATTGCGCTGTTTGGTGCCGGCGGCAAAATGGGTTACCGCCTGTCGACCAATTTTCGCGGATCTCCCTATACGATACGCCATGTCGAGGTCAGCGACGCCGGTCGCGAGCGGCTGAAATCGGATCTCGGCATCGACGCGGTCAGTGCCGATGAGGCGCTTGATGGCGCCGATGTGGTGATCCTGGCGGTGCCGGACACGCATATCGGCAAGGTCGCGGCGAGCATCGAGAGCAAGCTTGCCGCCGGCACCATGGTCGTCGTGCTCGACGCCGCAGCACCTTTCGCCGGCCACCTGCCGAAGCGGCCGGACCTGACCTATTTCGTCACCCACCCGTGCCATCCGCCGATCTTCAACGACGAGACCGACATGGCGGCCAAGAAGGACTATTTCGGCGGCGTCAAGGCCAAGCAACACATGGTCAGCGCCTTGATGCAGGGACCCGAGGAAGATTTCGCCAAGGGTGAAGCAATCGCCAAGATCATCTGGGCCCCGGTCATGCGCTCGCATCGCGTCACGGTCGATCAGATGGCACTGCTCGAGCCCGGCCTTTCGGAAACGGTATGCGCTTCACTGCTCGTCGTTATGAAAGAGGCCGTCGACGAAGTCGTGGCGCGCGGGGTCGACAGGCAGGCGGCGCTCGACTTCCTGCTTGGCCATATGAACGTGCTTGGCGCCGTCATCTTCGGCGAGACCAAAGGCGTGTTCTCCGACGCCTGCAACAAGGCGATAGAGTTCGGCAAGCCGGTGCTGATGCGCGATGACTGGAAGCGGGTGTTCGAGCCGGAGGAGATTGCTGCGAGCATTCAGCGCATCACTTGAGGGTGCCGACGCGTCTTCCGGGACATGTCACCTGAAATTGTCATTGACTCATCATACCAGTTGGCTTAGCTGTTCGATGGCTCGGACCATCAAGCTTCGCAGCAAGCTCAGGGCCTGGACGAGTGGAGGATAGCGGGGAAGCGATCCGTCGAGGTGAAGCCGGCAAAAGGCTTATGAATCTGACGCGATCCGCGATCTGCGCTGGCCAACGAATTGAATGCATACAGCCTTGGGATCAAGGCACGGGTTTTCAACGGGAGGAATACATGAAACTGACACGCAGAATGACGCTTGCGGCTTTTGCCGGCATGCTGGCGCTTGGCACCGCCGCACCCGCCTACGCGGCGGATCTGATCGCCATCATCACGCCCTCGCACGACAATCCGTTCTTCAAGGCGGAAGCCGTCGGTGCGGAAGCCAAGGCCAAGGAACTCGGTTACGAAGCGCTGGTGCTCGTCCATGACGACGACGCCAACAAGCAGTCCGAGCTGATCGACACGGCGATCGGCCGCGGCGCCAAGGCGATCATCCTTGACAATGCCGGCGCCGACGCCACCGTCGCTGCCATGCAGAAGGCCAAGGATGCGGGTGTTCCCTCATTCCTGATCGATCGCGAGATCAATGCCACCGGCGTCGCCGTGGCGCAGATCGTCTCCAACAATTATCAGGGCGCCCAGCTCGGCGCGCAGGAATTCGTCAAGCTGATGGGCGAGAAGGGCAATTTCGTCGAGCTCGTCGGCAAGGAATCCGACACCAATGCCGGCATCCGCTCCAAGGGTTACCACGACGTCATCGACGACTATCCGGACCTGAAGATGGTGGCGCAGCAGTCGGCCAATTGGAGCCAGACCGAGGCCTACTCCAAGATGGAATCGATCCTCCAGGCCAATCCGGACATCAAGGGCGTGATCTCCGGCAACGACACGATGGCGATGGGCGCCTATGCAGCACTTGCCGCTGCCGGTCGCAAGGACGTCATCGTCGTCGGCTTCGACGGGTCGAACGACGTGCGCGACTCGATCACCTCCGGCGGCATCAAGGCGACGGTCCTGCAGCCGGCCTTCGCGCAGGCGCAGATGGCGGTCGAGCAGGCCAACGACTTCATCAAGAACAAGAAGTCTCCACCTGAGGAAAAGCAGCTGATGGACTGCGTCCTGGTCAATGGCGACAATGCCGCCAAGCTGGAGACGTTCGCGCTCACCAACTGAGCCGGCGTAACATCAAGCAGCAAGGGACGAGCCTTCGGTTCGTCCCTTGCTTCCATTTCCCTGGGTGCTCCTGACCGCCATGCCGAACGAGCCGACATGTTCAACAAGCTGACCCGGCCGATCCTTGTCGCGTCGTTCCTTGCAGCAATAGTCAGCCTGACCGCCTGCAAGATCCTGCCGACGCCGTCAGGCGATACCAGCGGCAATGCCACGGGCTTCAATCCCGACAAGATGGTCGAGGACATCTGGGCGGCGAAAGTGATACCCTATCTGCAGCAGAAGGCCGGGCCGTTTCCCGAGGTTCATGCTTTGGCGAAGACCGATCCCGCCGCTGCCGGTGCCAAATACGGCAATCCGAATAAGCAGGCGAATTCGCCATGGACCTTCGCCGTCCGGCTCGAGGGCAAGGTCGTTGCAGCCAATACACAGTCACGCGCGGCGACGATGGACGTCGATGCCGACGGCGACGGCAAGGCGGATGCGCGGGTGCAGATCGGCCCCGCCATGCGTGGGACCGCGCTGCGCGACAGCCTCGACTTCATTCAATTCAACGATTTCACCAACCAGATCGACTTCGCCCAATTCGGCAAGGCCTTCAACGCCTACGCGGACAAGACCGTGCTTTCCAAGCTGCCGCGCGAGGCACTCGAGGGCCGAAGCGTCAAGATCCTCGGCGCCTATACGCCAGGCAGTGGCCAGGACCTGCCGCTGGTGACGCCGGCGGAGGCAGAGATCGGGCCGAAGCCATGACCGGCGATCAAGACGTCATCCTGAAGCTGGAGGATGTCTCGAAAGTGTATTCGGGCACCGTCGCGGTCAAACGTGCGAATTTTGAGGTGCGCAAGGGCGCGGTCAACGTGCTGGTCGGCGAAAACGGAGCCGGCAAATCGACGCTGATGAAGATCATCGCCGGTGTCGAGCAGCCGACCCTCGGGCGCATTCTGCTGGACGGTGAAGAGGTCTCCTTCTCCTCATCCGGGGACGCGGTGAACCGCGGCATCGGCATGGTGTTCCAGGAGCTCAACCTGTTCGGCAACCTGACTGTCGCCGAAAACATTTTCGCGACCCGCGAAATCACCAACCGCTTCCGCAAGATCGACCGCCGGGAGCAGGAGCGCCGCGCGGCGGAATTCCTGGAACGCCTGGAAGCCGGCATCCGGCCGGACATGCTGGTCGAGGATCTGCGCATCGGCCAGCAGCAGCTGGTCGAGATCGCCAAAGCGGTTTCGCTCGATGCGCGCATCCTGATCATGGATGAACCGACCTCGGCGCTCAGCGCGGCGGAGGTCGAGATCCTGTTCAAGGTGATTGCCGACCTCAAGGCGCGCGGCGTCGCAATCGTCTACATCTCGCACCGGCTCGAGGAACTGATCCGCATCGGCGACACCATCACCGTGCTGCGCGATGGGCGTATCACCGGCCAGGCGGAGATGAAAGACGTCAACACGCAGTGGATCGTGCGGCAGATGATCGGCTCCGACGCCAAGGACTTCGCCAAAGCCGATGGCCATGTGCCGGGCGAAGAGATATTCCGCGCCGAGGACATTTGCCTGCCGCGCGCCACCGGCGGACTTGCGGTCGACCATGTCTCGCTTTCGCTGCGCGCCGGCGAGATTCTCGGCATCTACGGCCTGATGGGAGCCGGACGCAGCGAGCTGTTCGACTGCATCATGGGCCGCCACGGCCATTCGACCGGAACGATATTCATCACCGGCAAGAAGGTGCACGAGCGGGACACGACGCGGCGCATCCGGCGCGGCCTGGCGCTGATCCCCGAAGACCGCCAGCGCGAAGGGCTGGTGTCGATCCTCTCCGTCGCCAGCAATCTGACGCTGGCAAGCCTGTCCCGGTTCGTGCGTCTATTCCACATTCGCGGTGCCGCCGAAAGACAGGCGGTGGCCCAGACGGTACGCGAACTGGCGATCAAGGTCGCCGACCCGGCGCAGGAAGTCTCGTCGCTATCGGGCGGCAACCAGCAGAAGGTGGTCATCGGCAAGGCGCTGCTCACCGGGCCGAAGGTGCTGCTGATGGATGAGCCCAGCCGTGGCATCGACGTCGGCGCCAAGGCCGACGTTTTCCGCACCATGCGCAAGCTGTCGCGCGACGGCTTGGGGATCCTGTTTGCCACCTCGGATCTTGATGAGGTGATGGCGTTGTCCGACCGGATCGCGGTGATGAGCAATGGAAAATTGACCGGCATGTTCGATCGCGCCGAGGCGACTGAGGCGGCCCTTGTCGCTGCCTCGGCGCTCGGCCACGGACCGGTCCCGCATGGAGAGCAAGGCGCATGACTGACATTCCGGCCAAGGCGGCGGTCACCCCCATGTCGAGCGGCTCGGTCCTGTTGACGCTGATGAAGGCGAGGACGTTCATCGCGCTGATCGCGGTGCTGTTATTCTTCTCGATCGCTGCACCCAATTTTCTGTCGGCCGCCAACCTTATCCTGATGTCGAAGCACGTTGCGCTGAATGCATTTCTGGCAATGGGCATGACCTTCGTCATCATCACCGGCGGCATCGACCTGTCGGTCGGCTCGATCGTTGGGCTGTGCGGCATGGTGGCCGGCTATCTCGTGCTGAACGGCATCGACCTGCAGGTCGGCTATACCATCTATTTCAACGTCTTCGAGATCGCGCTGATCACGCTTGCCGTCGGCATATTGATCGGCGCCGTCAACGGCTTGCTGATCACCAGGCTTAACGTTGCGCCGTTCATCGCCACGCTCGGCGTGCTCTATGTCGCGCGCGGCCTGGCGCTGCTGTCGTCGGACGGGCGCACCTTCCCCAATCTCATTGGCAAGCCGGAGCTCGGCACCACCGGATTCGGCTTTCTCGGCGCCGGCCGGTTGCTCGGCCTGCCGGTCGCATTGTGGATTTTGCTCGTTGTTGCGCTAGGGGCGGCCTATCTCGCCAAATACACCCCGCTCGGCCGTCACATCTTCGCGGTCGGCGGCAACGAACGGGCGGCGCGAATTTCGGGCGTCCGCGTCAACATGGTGAAGATGTTCGTCTACATGTTCTCTGGCTTCTGCGCCGCGATCGTCGGGCTGATCATCTCGTCCGAGCTGATGGCGTCGCATCCGGCGACCGGCGAGAGCTTCGAGCTGAACGCCATTGCCGCGGCGGTGCTCGGCGGCACCTCGATGTCGGGCGGCCGCGGCACGATCGGCGGCACCATTGTCGGTGCCTTCGTCATCGGCATCCTTTCCGACGGGCTGGTGATGATGGGGGTGAGCTCGTTCTGGCAGATGGTGATCAAGGGCCTCGTTATCATCGTCGCCGTCGTCGTCGACCAGGCGCAACGCCGACTGCAGAGCCGTGTCACGCTGATGCAGATGGCAAAGGCAGGCTGACCGTGGCGGAGCTGCGTGGAGCGCTGATCGGCTGCGGCTTCTTCGCCGTCAATCAGATGCATGCCTGGGGCGACATAGAGGGAGCCTCGATCGCCGCCATCTGCGACCGCGATCCGGACCGGCTGCGGATCGTCGGCGACCAGTTCGGGGTCGCGCGGCGCTATACCGACGCGGCTGCTTTGTTTGCCGGCGAAAGGCTGGATTTCGTCGACATCGCCACCACCGCACCAAGCCACAGAACGCTCGTGGAGATGGCGGCGCAGCACGGCGTGCCGGTAATCTGCCAAAAACCGTTCGCGCCGACGCTTGCCGACGCCAAGGCGATGGTGAAGGCATGCGCCGACGCCGGCGTGCCGTTGATGGTGCATGAGAATTTTCGTTGGCAGTCGCCGATCCAGGCGGTGCGCGCCGTGCTCGACAGCGGCGAAATCGGCACGCCCTTCTTCGGACGGATTTCGTTCCGCTCTGCCTATGACGTGTTTTCGGGCCAGCCCTATCTGGCGACCGGAAGGCGCTTCATCATCGAGGATCTCGGCATCCACATCCTCGACATCGCCCGCTTTCTGCTGGGCGACGTCTCGACGGTCACTGCGCGAACGGCGCGCATCAATCCCAATATCGCCGGTGAGGACGTCGCGACGATGCTGATGGACCATGCGAGCGGCGCGACCTCCGTGGTCGACTGCAGCTACGCGAGCAAGCTCGCGACAGAGCCGTTTCCGGAGACGCTGATCGAGATCGACGGCAGCGATGGCACGATCCGGCTGGCGCAAGGCTACCAGCTCGCCGTCACCGGCAGGAGCGGGACAGTCGTCAGCGACGTCTCGCCACCGCTGCTGGCCTGGGCATCGCGACCATGGCACAACATCCAGGAAAGCGTCGTCGCAATCCAGCGGCATTGGGTCGATTGCTTGACCAACGGAACCGAGCCCGCGACCTCGGGCGCGGACAATCTCAAGACATTGGCGCTGGTAGAGGCGGCGTATGCCGGCGCCGCAAGCCGGGAGCCGGTGCAACTCGACGCCTTGCTGAAATGACAGCCGACGCCTTCCTCCTCTATGGCACACGTGCCGTTGAAGCCGAACCGGTCAGGCTGCGCGCCGGCGCGCTGACGGCGGACTTCGTCAACGGCAATCTGCGCACCATTCGGCATGGCGGCACCGAAGTTCTGCGCGCCATCGCCTACATCGTCAGGGATCGCGACTGGGGCACCTACGAGCCGACACTGGCCGACCTTACCATCGAGCAGGATGCCGAGGCTTTTTCCGTCAGCTATTCGGCAAGTTGCCAAGCACCGGACGGCAGCCGGCTTGGCTTCCGCGCGACCATCAAGGGCTCCGCCGATGGCCAGTTGGTCTTCGACGTGAGCGCTCTTCCCGACAGCGATTTCGAAACCAATCGCTGTGGCTTCTGCATTCTGCATCCGATAGCCGGCCTGGCCGGCAGCCCGGTCACGATCGAGCATACCGACGGCAGTGTGGTCGCGACGCGGCTTCCGGAGCTGATCGATCCCTGGCAACCTTTCAAGGCTTTACGGGCGATCACCCATGAGGTCCGGCCGGGCGTCACCGCCGAATGCCGGACGGAAGGCGACACGTTCGAGATGGAGGACCAGCGCAACTGGTCGGATGCGTCGTACAAGACCTATGTCCGGCCGCTCGCGCTGCCATGGCCCTATGTGCTGCCTGCCGGCAAGACCTTCCGCCAGACCATCAGCTTGCGGATAGAGGGTCGCGGGAAAGTGCCAGCTGCTGCGGCAACCGCCGAACCAATTCGCGTCACGCTCGGCCAAGCCGGACCGGCGCTGCCGGATATCGGCGTGATCATCTATCCGGATGAGGTCGAGGCCGCGCTGGGCAAGCTGCCGATGCTGTCCGAGCTTGGTCCGCAGCAATTGATGTTCCACTACGACCCGACGCGTGGCCATGGGCTCGACGCCTTGAGGGCTTACGCCCAGCTCGCCGCCGCCTATCCGGTCCGGACAACGCTCGAATGTGTCATTGCCTGCGATGGCGATCTCGACGCCGAGCTCTCAGGCGCCGCCGACGGGGTGCGCAAGGCCGGTCTCAAGCTCTCGGCCATTGCCGTCTCGCCCTCGGTCGACCGGCAGTCGACGCCGCCGGGCAGCGCATGGCCGCAATGCCCGCCGCTCGAAGACGTTTATGCCGCGGCGCGGCGTGCCTTTCCCGACATCCGCCTCGGCGGCGGCATGGTCAGCTATTTCACCGAGCTCAACCGCAAGCGCGTTCCTGCGGACCTCCTCGATTTCGTCACCCACTGTACATGCCCGATCGTGCACGCCGCCGACGATCTCAGCGTCATGCAATCGCTGGAGGCGCTGCCTTTCATCACAGCCTCGGTGAGGGCGATCTTCGGGCCAAAACCCTATCGGATCGGGCCGTCGACCATTGCCATGCGCCAGAATCCCTATGGCGGTGCGACCAAGGCCAATCCCGACAGTCAGCGCATCGCCATGGCCGACCGCGATCCTCGCCATGCCGGGCTGTTCGGAGCCGCATGGACGATCGGCTACGCCGCCAGCGTCGCTCCGGCGGGGCTCGAAATGCTCACGCTCTGCAGCTTCACCGGGCCGTTCGGCGTGTTGGCCTCGTCGGGTGAACCGGTCGAGGAAGGTACAGCTCGGCTGATTTTCCACGCGGTGAAAGGACTTTGCGAGTTGGCCGGCCATGCGCATGTGGCGGCGACAACGACCGATGAGACGCGGGTGCTGGCAGTGGCCGGCCGCTCCCAGACAGGCAAGATCATCATCTGGCTGGCGAACCTTACCCCTGATGACGTTCCGGTCGATGTTTCCGGGCTCGGCTCCGATCAGGGTCCTCTGAAGCTCTGGGATGGACGAATGTCACGCCAGATTCAGCGAGACACGTCGGGCCGCGACCGTCTTGCGATGACGCCCTACGCAATCGTCCGGATCGGCTGAAGTCATTTGCCAGGGTTCATGAGTCGCCGCAGTTCCGCAGCGGTTGCCCGTAGCCGCAGCACTTCCGCTGCCGACTTGTCACCGGATTTGCTTTCGAAACTCGCCTGGTGCCATTCCAGTGGTCTTGGAAAAAAGACGGCTGAACGAAGCGACGTCCTGATATCCCACCCGATAGCAAATTTCTGAAACGCTCAGTTTCGTTTCCTCAAGCATCGATTTTGCCAACTCCAGCCGCCTTTCCTGGATCCATTTTCCCGGCGTTGTCTGGAGCTCGTCGAAAAATCTGCGAGACAGGGTTCGCGAAGACATCGCCAATTCGGTTGCGAGAAATTTCAAATCGATTTCTGGCATCTTGTCTTTCGAGAGCTCGCGCAGCTTGTTCTCGAATGGGCTGGCCTCGTTCGAAATTTCGTCGAGAGGAAATTCGTAGGGACTCTGGAATTTGCGCGGCGGAGGAAGAACTAGAAGTTTTCGAATGATCCGCTCCTCCTTTGAGAAGCCCAGATCGATCAGCAAAGCCCTGGCGAGTTCGAGTCCGGAAAACCCGCCTCCGCATGTGTAAAGGCGGTCCTGGCGAATGATCAGGCGGGAAGAGTCCCATCGCACTTGCGGAAACCGGCGGCTTGCCTCGGTTTTCAGCCACCAGGATATCGTCGCGCGTTTGCCGTCCAATAATCCCGAATTGGCGAGCAGATAACATGCGCCGCAATGTGCGGCGATGATTGCGTCCTGCTGCTGCGCGAGCGCTATTAGCGGTTTTGAATGTTCACTCTCCTCGTCGAGCGAGCGCAGAAGCTCCGGAATCTCGACACCCGGCATCGCAATGAGAATCAGGACATCCATTTTTCGGGATGGTTGAGCCTTTGTCGGGAAGGAAATTCCGGTGCTTGATGTTGACGGCGCGCCCCTTGAAACGAACTCACATGAAAGAACCTGTGAACGGCAGACGTCATTCACAAGCTGAAACATTTCCACGAGCGTGGAGACGACGGCCGAATAGAAATTCGACGGCAGCCAGATCACAACGTGGAGGCTCCTGACAGCCATTGCGGTACTCCCGGTGTCGTTCTCGTCGGATGGCAAGTCTAGCATAGTCTTTGTCAAAATTGCCAATTCCAGAAAAAGCGCGGCGCCTCCAGGATGGCCGTATACGGGCTTGCTGACGGCGGCATCGCCTTTACGACGCTGTTCGTAGCTGCCGCTTCCGGAGTGGCGCCGACGCCTTGTTCGTGGGGCGCTGGCGTCGACCTCCCTGCAGATCGGCGCTGCATTGGGTCTCGCCGCCATTCTTGCGGTGGCCAAAGTCGGTTTGGGTGGGGTCGGTTTGGGCGGGCAGGCCGGCGTCGCACCGGATGTCGTCAACGGGCTGCGCGTCGCCGGTTGGTTCGCGGCGGCGGCGGCTCTCCTCGGGGCGGTTCTTGCGCTGACGCTGAAGCAGCGGAATACGGTGTTGCCTCGGGATGTTGCCGCTTGCCCCGAAGCTGCATCCTAATCTTTGGTCAGTCAGAAAAACCGATGAACAGGGTCCCGGCCGCTAAGCCGGTCGGGACTGCGCTTCTTTTTCAGTTGCCGGAATTCATCACGTAAAGCGCACGCGAGCGTTCGAGGTGCTTGATCATCGCCTTCTCGGCGCCATCCGCATCCTTGGCTTCGATGCGTCCGATGATCTCTTCGTGCTCGGTCAGCGTGAACTTTTCCTTGCCGGTCCAGATCAGCATTTCGGTGTGGTACTCCTTTAGCCAGCCAAGCATTGCCTCGCTGACCGCGACATAGATCGGGTTGCCGGATATTGCCGCGATCTGGGTGTGGAACTTCATGTCGGCGGATATGAAGGCTTCCGAGTCGCCGCGAAAGCTGCGCTGCTCGGCGACGGTTGCCCGCAGCCGCTGCACATCCTCGGCGGTGGCCTTTTCAGCGGCTTCCTTGACCATGCCGCGCTCGAAGAAGATACGCGCGTTCTTGAGGTGCTCCAGCGTGTCCTTCGATGACGACAGGATGATCTTGGCCGCGCCGTCGACCTGCTTGATGATCGACTTGGCGGTCAGCTGCAGCACCTTGGCCCGCTCGCCATGCGAGATCGCGACCAGCCCCATATTGCTCAACGCCTGCATCGCCTCGCGGATGGCCGGCCTGCCGACCTCGAAGCGCTCCATCAATTCGCGCTCCGACGGCATGTCGTCGCCCGGCAGCAATTCGCCGCTGGTGATCAGGCGCTTCAGTCTCAAGAATACTTCGTCGGAAAGCTTGCGCCGGACGATCGGCTCCGAACGGTTCATCGTCGCGAATCACTCCTATGACCGGCCTCTATCTAGCATTTCCGCCGCGAATTCCGGTACGCCTGTCGCCCCCTCGCCCTTACCTGCCAGGCCGGATAGGGCTTGCAATGCTTATGTACTCATTATACCAGATTTCGAGGGCCAAGGAACCTTTTTCGAACTCACCCCGGCAGGCCGCGCGAATATGATTGTTCTTACTTATCGCATCGAAACGCCAGGCAATATCGAGGCGCTGGCGGCCAAGATCGCAAGCGACCAGTCGACCGGAACCTTCGTCGCGCTGGCCGGCGAGACCGAAGAGCTCAAGGCCAGGGTCGCGGCGCGCGTCCTAGCGATACGGCATCTGCCGGACGCGGACCGGCCGTCACTTCCAGAAGCAAGCAATGGCCCGTTCAAACGCGCCGACGTCGACATTGGCTTTCCGCAGGACGCCATCGGCACCGACCTGTCGGCGCTGATGACCATCGCCATCGGCGGCACCTTTTCGATCAAGGGCCTGTCCGGCATCCGTGTCGTCGACATGAAGCTACCCGAGGAGTACCGCAGCGCGCATCCAGGCCCGCAATTCGGCGTCACGGGCAGCCGCAGGCTGACCGGTGTCACCGATCGTCCGATTATCGGGACCATCGTCAAGCCGGCGCTGGGGCTCCGCCCGCACGAGACGGCCGCAATGGTGGAAGAGCTGATTGCCGCCGGCGTCGATTTCATCAAGGACGACGAGAAGCTGATGAGCCCGGCCTATTCGCCGCTGTCGGAGCGGGTGAAGGCAATCATGCCGCTGATCCTCGACCAGGAGCAGAAGACCGGCAAGAAGGTCATGTATGCCTTCGGCATCTCACATGCCGATCCCGACGAGATGATGCGCAACCACGATCTGGTGGTAAAGGCCGGCGGCAATTGCGCGGTGGTCAACATCAATTCCGTGGGCTTCGGCGGCATGGCCTTTCTAAGAAAACGCTCGAAGCTGGTGCTCCACGCCCACCGCAATGGCTGGGACATTCTCACCCGCCATCCCGGCCTCGGCATGGATTTCAAGGTCTGGCAGCAGTTCTGGCGGCTGCTCGGCGTCGACCAGTTCCAGATCAACGGCATCGCCTCGAAATACTGGGAACCGGACTGGTCCTTCGTCGAATCGTTCAAGGCGGTGACCACGCCGATCTTTTCGCCGGCCGATTGCGCATTGCCGGTCGCCGGCTCCGGCCAGTGGGGCGGGCAAGCGCCTGAAACCTTCCAGCGGACCGGCCTGACGGTCGATCTTCTCTATCTCTGCGGCGGCGGCATCGTCAGCCACCCGGACGGGCCGGGCGCCGGCGTCCGCGCCGTGCAGCAAGCCTGGCAGGCGGCGGTCCAAGACATTCCGTTGGCGGATTATGCCTTGAGCCATGTCGAGCTGGCGCAGTCGATCGAGAAGTTCGGCGACGGCAAGGCGGCCTGACGCCATGCAGAGCCTGCTTCTGAGCTATTATGGCGACGACCTCACCGGCTCGACCGACGTGATGGAGGCGCTCGAGCTCGGCGGGGTGCCGACCGTGCTGTTCATGCGCCAGCCCGACGAGGCGCTGCTTTCGCAGTTTGCGCATTGCCGCGCCATCGGGCTGGCCGGCACCAGCAGAAGCGAGACGCCGCAGTGGATGGACACGCATCTGCGCAACGCCTTCGCCTGGCTGAAAACCCTTACCGCCGAGATCTGCCACTATAAGGTCTGCTCGACCTTCGATTCCAGCCCGGCGATCGGCAGCATCGGCAGGGCGATCGAGATCGGCCGCTCGGTTTTCCGGCAAGATAGCGTGCCGCTGGTCGTCGGCGCGCCGCAGCTCAAGCGCTACACCGCATTCGGCCATCTGTTCGCGGCCTATCGCGACAAATATTTCCGTATCGATCGCCATCCCGTGATGAGCCGTCATCCGACCACGCCGATGGATGAGTCCGATCTGCTGATCCATCTGTCGCGTCAGACAGACCTCGCCTCTGGGCTGGTCGACCTGGCGACGCTGCAAGCGGCGTCGCGGTCCGAAGCATTCGACCGGCTTGTGGAGAATGGCACAGACATCGTGCTTGTCGATGTCGACAGCCTGGAAACCCAGGCGCTTGCCGGCAAGGAGATATGGCGCGCTCGCAAGCCGGGCGGTTATTTCGTCGTCGGCTCTTCGGGCATCGAATATGCCTTGCTGGCTGAATGGGCATCGAACCGGATCGTGGATGCCAACCCCGCGTTTTCGCCGCCGGGCGCTGCCGACAGGATCGCCGTGGTCTCGGGGAGCTGCTCGCCGACGACGGAACGACAGATCCGGCATGCTCTGGCCGATGGCTTCGACGGGATCGAGCTCGACCCGGTCGAACTGGTTTCTGAGGCTTCCGACGACGCTATTGCGCGCGCGGTTGCAACCGGCCGCTCCAGTCTGGCAGCCGGGCGCAGCGTCATCCTCTACACCGCGCTCGGACCCGCGGCCGACCGCGGTGCTGAAATCGATCTCTGGGAAGGCGCCCGCCATAAGCTTGGCCGCGGCCTTGGCGAGCTTCTCCGCGAACTGACGCTCGAGCAGAGACTGCAGCGCGTGGTTATCGCCGGCGGCGACACGTCGAGCCATGCACTTGGCCAGATGGGCGTCGATGCGCTGACGGTGCGAATGCCGCTACCGGCATCGCCGGGCTCGCCGCTTTGTCTCGCGCATTCGCGCATAAAGGCGATTGACGGGCTGGAAATTGCCCTCAAAGGTGGGCAGGTCGGAACCGACCGCTATTTCTGCGCTATTCGCGATGGGGTCGGCGGTTGAGAGCATGGATCTAGGTAAGTCGTTTGGTCCTCAAATCGGAGCTCGGCAAAATCCATTAGCCGGCAAAGCAACCAGCAGCGGCGTGCTTGATCCGGGTCACCTCGTACGGGCCATCGCCCTGACTGGATGGCGCTGACGGGCATAGGCGACGCAGGCGTCCACCGTGCTGACACAGAGCGCATCGCGGTTGTTCGGCAGGTTGTTGTCGCCGGCGTAGGCGATCTCGGCAACATGGCCGTCAATCATTCGAATTTGCGTGTTGCAATAGCCGCCGGGGGCGACGTTGACGGAACCTCCGAGCGCCGGGACGGGGCCAATGGCCACGGTCGGAACCACAATGTTGAGATTGCCGCGTTGAACGACGCGCTGATAGGTCCAGATCTGGCCGGATCTGCCAACATCGGCGGTGGCGGTCGGAAAGCCGGCGCACATTCGAACGTCCGCTTCGCTGAGGCCGACCATCTCCTTGCGGGCGGCCGCCGCCGTGGCGTCTTCCTTCGCACTGCTCGACGTGTCGTCCGGCATGACGCAGGAGGACAGGATGGCGGCGCTTGCCGATAGAACGAGAAGGGCAAGCTTTCGGATGTGGAAAGATGTCATACCAACTTCGGATTGCACGGGAGCCCCAATGCCAACCTAGGAAGTGAGCCAATCGAGTCAACCGGCAGAAATTCACGAAGTCGTTGGCACGCTATGCCACCGCGTATCTGCTGCAAGGGGTTGACGCTGCCGCCGTGACCCTCGCGCCCTATCTTCCGCCTGGGCTTTCCCACCCCCGACCCCTTTTGTCAGATGTACTGGCGCACGGTGCTGTGACTTTGGTTCGGCCGACGGTGTGCTAGTTTCCAGCCAGTTGCTCCGGAGACGTCATGCCTATCAAGCTGCAAGAAATCGCCCTCGCTCTTCTGCTGTTGGTCGCCGGCGCTGGGTCCGGTCATGCCGAGACGGCCCAGCGGCCGCCTGCGGGCGGGGTTCTCTCGCTCCTGCCGCCGCCGCAGACTTCCGATCATTCGATCGTCATTGCCGGACGCACGCTCGATTACGAGGCCAAGGCCGGCACGTTGTCATTGCCGTCCGGCACAGGCGATATCACCGCCGAGATTTTCTACGTCGCCTATGCCCTGCACCCCGGAAAAGAAACGGGACCGGATCCGCGGCGCTCGATCACCTTCGTGTTCAATGGCGGTCCGGGAGCGGCCTCCGCCTATCTGCATCTCGGCGCACTCGGTCCGCGGGTCCTGGCGACGGCGGCCGATGGAAGTTTCCTGCCGCCGCCACAGAGGCTGTTCGATAACCCCGACACTTGGCTCGACATGACCGACCTGGTCTTTGTCGACCCTGTCGGAACCGGTTACAGCCGCGAAGCGCCCGGCACGGAAGCACACAGCTTCTGGGGCGTCAGTCAGGACGCCGCCTCGATAGGCGCGTTCATCCGGCTCTATCTGGCGCAGACGAACCGCACGGCATCGCCGGTGTTTCTTGCCGGCGAAAGCTATGGCGGCTTTCGGGCGGCATTGCTCGCCAGGAAGCTTCAGGAAGACACCGGCATCAGCCCGAGCGGCGTCGTGCTGATCTCGCCGGCACTCGAATTCACGCTGGTGCGCCCCGATGAGTTCCAGCCGCTCCACTGGGCGCTTGAGCTGCCGTCGCTGGCGGCGGTGCGCCTGCACAGCGAAGGCGTTTCCGGCCCGGCTCTGCAGGAGCGGCTGGCGGAAGTCGAACGCTATGCGCTCGGTGACTATCTGGCGGCGCTTGCCGGCGGGTTGGAGCAAGGTGGACACCTGGCGAGCCAGCGCGTCGCCACAGTCACCGGTCTGCCGCTCGATCTTGTCCAGCGCCACTTTGCACGCATTCCCATAGGGCTCTTCGCCAAGGAGTTTGCACGGGCAAAAGGCAATGTTCTCAGCGCCTATGACGGTACCATCGAGACGGCGGACGTGGCGCCAGAGAGCCTGGGAGTCGACGGTCCAGATCCGGTGCTCGACCGAAGCGTGCCGGCGCTCACCTCCGCCTTTGTCGGCTATGTGCGCGACGAGTTGAACTTCCGCACCGATATCAGCTACCGGCTTCTCAACCACGAAATCAGCGGCAATTGGGACTACGGAACGAGCCCGACGCGTCAGGGCTATGCCGGCGTCATGGACGACCTGCAACAGGCGCGGGCACTGAACCCCAGCCTTGGTGTGCTGATCGTCAACGGCTACAGCGACCTGGTGACGCCCTACATGACCTCGCGCTACCTGCTTGGTCAAATTCCTTCGCTTGCCGGCGCAAAGCCCATTCGCAGCGAGGTGCTGGAAGGCGGGCATATGATGTATCTGAGGCCAGATGGCCGGGCAGCGCTGAAGCAGGCCGCGTCCGAACTTTATCGGACGACGCAATGAGGCGGTCTGTGCAAAAAACGCCGGATGCGCTTTTCGTCCGGTCCGCAAGCCCTAGTTCCTTCGCGATTGATCGGTTACAGATCCAGGATGGCGTCTTTCAGCGACGTTCGACAACGGATTAGCCGGCTCTCCAGAATCGCGCCACTGGCGCGGCGTGCTGCCGAGCGGGCCATTCGGAACACCAAGCCACACAGGCTGACAAGCCTTGTCGACCGCTGGAATGCGCTGTCGCTGGCAATGCAATTCCTGCTCGCGGGCGGTCTATTCTCCCTGTCGGCCATGGTGGTGGTGGGGATTTCCGTCACGAGCCACATAGAAGCCGTGGTCACGCAGAATTCGGCTTCCGCTACTGCTCTTTACGTGGACAGCGTCATCGCGCCACTGCTTCCGGATATGCGCAAGAGCGAAGTCTTAGATGAGAGCGTTGCCCATGCGCTCGATGAAACGCTGGGGCAAGGCGCACTCGGCACAAGGCTCGAATCCTTCAAGCTCTGGCGTCGCGACGGAACCATCCTGTATTCGACCGACAAGACATTGATCGGCAAGCGCTTTGAACCCAGCGACAATCTCCGGGCGGCATTCGCAGGCCAAATGGTTTCGGAATTCGACAAGCTCGACGATCCGGATAGCCAGGCCGAAAGAGCCAGCGGCCTGCATCTCCTCGAGATCTACAACCCGGTGCTTCAGCCATGGTCGGGGGAAGTGGTGGCCGTTTCGGAATTCTACGAGGTCGCCACTGATTTCGAAAGAAACCTGCATCAGGCACTCATTCGAACCTGGCTGGACGTTGCCGCCGTCACAGCGGCTTTCTTCCTTGGGCTCTCGGCAATCGTGTTCCGCGGCAGCCGCACGATTAGCTCGCAGAGCCGCTCGTTGAAGCAGCGCATTGCCGAACTCTCCGATCTGCTTGCTCAAAACAGACTGTTGAGGCTGCGGGTGCAGCGTGCCTCGCAGCGCGCCACCGCACTCAACGAACGCTATCTCAGGCGCATCGGTGCGGATTTGCACGACGGGCCCGCGCAACTGGTTGCTCTCGCGGCGCTGGGAATCGACAGCCCCGTCATTGCCGATCCCGCGACGCCGCCAGCCGAACGTGCACAGGAATTGCTAACCATCAAAGCACATCTGGACGATGCCATGCGCGAGATCAGGAGCATCAGCAAGGGCCTTGTCCTGCCGCATATCGAGCATGCAGAATTGGCCGAAATTCTCGAGCTTGCCGTGCAGGCGCACGAAGAACGAACCGGAGCCAAAGTGGCGCTATCGATGACCGGCGGCCATGCGACATTGTCGCCGGCGGCCAAGATCTGCATCTTCCGCTTCGTCCAGGAGGGGCTGAACAACGGATTTCGCCATGCCGGAGGTGAAGGTCAGTCGGTCGAGAAACATTTCGACGGCGAGCGCGTTTGTATCGAAGTGTCCGACGCCGGCCCCGGCTTTGACCCGCAAATCGTGCGTCCCGAGAGGCTGGGGCTCGTTGGGCTGCGCGAGCGGGTGGAAAGCCTAGGGGGCCAGTTTACCGTGACTTCCTCACAAAGTGGCACAGTCGTAAGAATGGCCCTCAACATCATTGAAATGGGGCAGACATGACCGCAGCCATCAAGCTCGCTATCGTCGACGATCACCCGCTATTCAGGGAAGGCGTTGTTCGCACGCTCGATCAGATCGGCGGGTTCGAGATCGTCGGCGAAGGAGACAGCAGAGACGATGCCTTGCGGATAGTCGAAGACCGGCAGCCCGACATTCTGCTGATGGACATCTCGGTGCCTGGGGGTGGCCTTGGCGTGATCGGACCGGCCCTGGAGCGGCATCCGGCACTGAAAATCGTGATGCTGACCGTTTCGGAAGAAAACCAGCACGTAATGACGGCGTTGCAGAGCGGGGCAAGGGGCTATGTTCTGAAAGGGGTCGGGTCGAGGACGTTGGCTGCGATCCTGCGCACGGTAGCGTCGGGCGAACGATATGTCTGTCCACAATTGTCGGCGCGCCTGTTGGCCGATCTCTCGGCTCTATCAAATGAGCCGGCGAAAGCTGACGGACTTGCCGAACTCACCAGCCGCGAAAGGGAGATCCTGACGCTGGTTGCTGCGGGACTGAGCAACAAGCGGATCGGGCTTCGGCTGAACCTGCATGAGAAAACGATAAAGCACCACATGACGCGAATCCTGGCCAAGCTCAACGTCAGCAACAGGACCGAAGCCGCGATGACCTTGCGCGACGCGACTGAGCGCCGGCATCCGTCTGTTCGCGATCATGCTTGAGCCAAAATTGCCGCACGGCACGGCTATGTGAACTGGCCGTCAATCGATCATTTCGAGCAACCTGTCCCGGTCAGAACGCGTCGCCAGGCGCCGAATGATGGTGCGGCCTTTGGCGTCCCGCATTTCATATTGGCCGCTGTCGATGCGTTCGCTGAGGCCGTTCGAATGCACCACGCCGACGCTCGGCCCACGCACCTCGACCCGGTCTCCTGTGGTCGCGTTGATGAAGAGTTTTGGCTTGCTGTCGGGGTTTGCCACAGGGGCCAGATCAGGGGGATTGTCCTCCTGCGACTTTGCTTTGCCCTTGCCCGCATTGCTATTCGAGTTTGAATTGCCGGAGTTTCCACCCGGATTGCCGGAATTGCCGTTCCCGTTCCCGTTGCCATTTCCGTTCCCACCATCTTTGGCACAGGCAGTTTGCGGGCCGAGCGTCGGCGACGGTCCATCGAACACGATGCGATAGGGGCTCACGACGAGAATGAAGGTCAACGGGATTGCAGAAATGCCGACACGACGTCCTCGTGAAGATCCGGTCCTTCGTCTCCGGGTCGTCATCGATGAAGTTGCCAGTCGCATATTGGAAATCCCCTTAACCGTACGGCTATGTCGTACTGCCTCCTGTTCGCATTCGTGTCATGCCTAAAACAATGGTTTGCATCCGGGACGTCAAGACCCACCAGTCCCACGATGGTAACTGGTGGGTCTCGCTAGCGCAGGAAGGGACTATTTACTGCGCAAGTCTTTTGCCTTCCTTTGGTTGCGTCTCGGCGATAGCGCCGACTTCCCACCGTCAGCCAACAATAAATCCAATGGCCGCGATCCCGAAACACAGGCCAAATAACGGAAAAAGCAACCAACGCGCCTGGTGAACGCTCGGGTCCATAGCGGCCTCCTGTAACAGTCGGCATCGCAACGGGGTCATCGGAGCTCGGTTCCTGAAACTCTCGCATTTGGGGCTTTTGCGATAGCAGCCTCGGACCAAAGTTTGGCTGTGCAGGTCCTTGGTCGACAGGCCTACAGACTGAAGTCCTATACCAGGAGCAATGGACCCAGCCCTGCGTTCGGCGGCCTTTGTATCCACCGGGCGGCTGCGATCCACCGGTCCCTTCGAATGCTTTGCGTTCCTGGCTCTATGGCAGCAGCGATGTTGGTCCACTGCCATATCGTTGAAACGTCACCAGTACAGACCCATATGCGAGTTGCGTCGGATGTCTCCTCCCATTGCGTCCGGCGCGTTCCCCTCTGGAGGTTATAGACCTTCACGCTTGGCCGGGCTTAACAGTCCGGCCTTTTTCTATTGGTCATTGTGCAGCCTATCCGCCTGACGGCTCCTTTTTGCGAGGCCCACCCTAAAAATCGATTTGCAAATGCATTCATGTGCTCATAACCTGTCATTAATGAGCACGATTTCCAAAGTTGCCACGCGAGCGGGCGTATCGCGCACGACAGTGTCGCATGTCATCAATCATGCCGACCGGGTGTCGAAATCGCTGCGTGAACGCGTACAAGCGGCGATCGACGAACTCGGCTACACGCCGAACCCACAGGCGCAAAGCCTGCGCACCGGCCGCACCAACATCGTCGCGATGCTGATCCCGGACATCCGCAACCCGTTCTATCCGGAGCTGGTGAAAACGGCGCAGTCGACGCTCGAAGTGGTCGGCCTCGACATGCTGATCTTCAACACCGACGTGCCGGGCGGACATTCACAGGTTCACGGGCGCGAGTATTTGCGCCAGATCGGGCGCAAGCGGGTCGACGGCGTCATTGTCGCCGACTTCGCGCTGCATGGCATGCACAGCGAACTGCTCGGGCTCGATCTGCCCGCCGTCTTCATCGGCCATCTCCCCAACCATGCTGTCGACAGCGTCCAGCTGGATGATTTCGGCGGCGGCTATCTGATGGGCGAGTATCTGGCGAAGAGGGGCCACCGTCGCGTCGCCCATGTCACCGGGCCATCCTTTTTCAAGGAGGCGATGGCGCGCGCCGCCGGCTTCGAAAAAGGGCTCGCCGACAATGGCGCGCCAATCGCCGCCGATCTGCGGTTCGAGGGAAGCTATCTTGCCCCGTCAGGACGGGAGGCGGTCACTTGGCTCCTGGAGAAGCACGGCGGAAACCTGCCGTCGGCGATGTTCTTCGCCAACTATCTGATGGCCTCTGGTGCGCTGACTGAATTCTATGACCATGGGGTCAATATCCCTCAGGACATGGCCGTCGCGGTCTTCGATGACCTGCCTCAGCTCGAATATGTCAGGCCGAAGCTGACCCGTGTCGGCAACAGCCCGACAATGCTCGCCAAGCGCGCCACGGAAATGCTGCTCGAACGCCTGGGCGGCAAAGTCGAGGGCGCGCCACGCACCGAAGTGATCCCATGCGCGTTGAGCCCATCCGACAGCGCATGACGCCAAATGCCGGCAGAGGGAACGGAGGTCCCTTCGCCAACGTTCGACCGAAGAACACCAAAGGGAGGAAATGATGACTGACAAAACGACCCGCAACCGGCTGTCAGCCGGCCTCAACCGCCGTCGGCTGATCCAGGGCGGCGCCACTTTCGCCGCCGCCGGCCTCACAGGCTTCCCGTTCATCAACAGGATGGCCGTGCGCGCCCAGGAAGCGCCGTTGAAATTCTGGCAGTTCTATGCGCCTGGCGGAGACGTGAAACCGCAGGTCCAGTGGTTCCAGAAGCTGGTGGCCGACTGGAACGACGGTCACGACCAGAAGGTTGATCTCGAATATGTCGTCAACAGCGAATACATCTCCGGCTCCAAGCTGGCGACGGCCTTCGCGTCGGGCGAGGGGCCGGACATCTTCCTCATCAGTCCCGGCGATTTCCTGCGTTATTACAATGGCGGCGTGCTGGCCGACCTGACGCCGCATATCGAGGACGCCGCCAAGGCCGATTTTCCGGAAAGCGTCATCGCCAACCGCATGGTCGACGGCAAGATCTACGGGGTGCCGATGGAGGTCGAGCCGATGGCCTTCTACTATTCGATCAAAGCGTTCGAGGAAGCAAAGCTCAACGAGAACGACGTGCCGAAGACTTGGGACGAGCTGTTGGCGGTTGCCAAGAAGCTGACGACGCCCAACCGCTATGGCGTGCTGTTCGAAACGACGCCCGGCTACTATCAGAACTTCACCTGGTATCCGTTCCTGTGGCAGGGCGGCGGCGAATTCCAGGGCAAGGACGGTAAGAGCGCCTTCGATTCGCCGGCCACCGTCCAGGCGCTGAAGCTCTGGCAGGATGCCATCAATACCGGCGTGGCGCCCCGTCAGGTGGTCGGCGGCGGTTTCGACATCGTCGCCAATCTCGGGGCGGGGCTGTGCGCCATGCAGAACTGCGGCATCTGGGGCATTTCGGCGATGGACAACAACGCCAAGGATGTGCCCTACGGCATCTTCAAATTGCCGACGCCGGCCAATGGCAAATACGTCACCGTCGGCGGCGGCTGGGCTTTCGTCGCCAATGCCGGGGGCAAGAACCCGGATGCTTCCGCCCAGTTCTGCGCCTGGGCGCTGGCCTCGATGGATCAGGCCTCGGTCGACCGTGTCGTCAACTGGTGCACGGTCGCCAAGAGCGACATGCCGCCGCGAAACAGCGCGCTGAAGGCCGGCGCCGATGTCTTCAGCACGGGTAAGTTTGGCACCTTCGCCAAGGAGATCCACCCGGGAACGCGTGCCGAACCGCGGATTCCGCCTGAAGCCTACAAGATCATCTCCGATGCCATCCAGTCGGCACAGCTTGGCGGGGTCGATGCCCAGCAGGCGGCGACGGCGGCCAGTCAGCAACTCGACGCGTTCCTCGCGTCCTATTCCGGCGCGCCGATTCTTTAGGCCGCTTTCCAGTATGCGCATGGACCAGATGAAATCGCCGGCCGCGAGCGCCAAATCCGCTCGCGGCCTTACCGCCAAGCAAAGGGAGCGCTACGCCGCATGGCTGTTCGTCCTGCCCGATGCGCTCGGCCTGCTGGTGTTCGTCGGCGTGCCGATGCTGCTTTCGCTCGCTGTCGGGTTCTTCGAGGTCAACGGCTTCGGCGGCTATAGATTCGTCGGGTTCGGCAATTACAGGCGCATGTGGGGCGACCCGTTGTTCTGGTCGTCCGTGAAGGTGACCGTGGCCTATGCCGTGATGCTGGTGCCGGCACTCTACGTCGCCGGGCTGGGGCTGGCGCTTCTGGTCCAGAAGACCAACCGCTTCAACGCGGTCATGCGCTCGATGTTCTTTGCTCCGCAGATGGTCAGCCTGGTCGTAGTGGCGCTCGTGTGGCAGCTCATGCTGGTCGAGAAGGTCGGCATCGTCAGCCGGCTGGCGCCGCTCGTCGGCCTCAGCGGAATTTCGCTGCTCGGCGATCCAAATCTCGCGCTGTTCACCCTGGTGCTGGTCAGCGTCTGGTTCCTTATGGGCTTCTATATGCTGATCTTCCTCGGCGGGCTCCAGGACATCCCGGCAGAGTATTACGAGGCAGCAAAAATCGACGGCGCTGGGCCAGCGACAAGCTTCTGGTACATTACCTTGCCACTGCTCAAGCCAACCAGCTTCTTCGTCCTCCTGGTCTCGCTGGTCGCGGCTGTCGCCGGTGGCCAGGTCTTCGACCTGATCTATGTGATGACCAAGGGCGGGCCGGTCAATTCGACCTCGGTGCTGATCATCTACATCTACAAGCAGGCGTTCCAGTTCGGGGCCTTCGGCTATGCGTCGGCAATGGCATCGCTGCTGGTGCTGGCGCTGATGCTGGTCACGGTCTTCTTCTTCATACTGACGCGCGGCGGGCGTTTCGAGCATGACTGACAGCCGAACTCCTTCCGCGCGTTCGCAGATACAAGCGGCGAGGTTCGCCTGGATGCTGGCGACCGCGGCGCTTGGCCTGATGACCGTGTTCCCGCTCGTCTGGATACTGGTCATCGCGCTCAAGCCAGCGAGCGACGTCTTCACCCCGAGCCTCATTCCGGAACGGCCGACGCTCGGCAATTTCCTCTATGTGCTGACCGAGGTGCCGTTCCTGCGCTATCTCTTCAACTCGTTCTTCGTATCGGCGACGGTGACCGTCGCGGCGCTGTTCTTCCATTCGATGGCCGGCTATTCGCTCGCACGGCTGCATTTTCCGGGCCGCGACACGCTGTTCCTCGCCATGTTCTCGACCTTTCTGGTGTCGCTGCCGGTGATCATCGTGCCGCTGTTCATCTTGACGCGGATGCTGCACATGCTGGACAGCTATGCCGGGTTGATCATTCCGGCGATCTTCAACGCATTCGGCATCTTCCTGCTCAGACAATACTACCTGTCCCTGCCGAGGGAACTGGAAGAAGCGGCGATCATGGACGGCGCCAGCTATTGGCGCATCTATTGGAGCATCATCCTGCCGCTCAGCCGGCCGATCCTGTCGGCATTGGCGATCCTGTTCTTCCTCGCCAACTGGAACGCTTTCCTGTGGCCGCTGACGATCACATCGGACCTCGATCTCTGGGTGGTGCAGGTTGCCATCGCAAACTTCAAGAGCCAGTACGCCGCCGCCTGGAATTACGTCATGGCCGCCTCGACCATCGTCGCCGTGCCGATGCTGGTCCTTTTCGTGATCTTCCAGCGCCAGATCATGGAATCCATCAAGACAAGCGGCCTGAAATAACTGCTGAAGCAAGAGGAGAACCACATGGACAACGCCGGCCTGTCGCCGCTTCGCGGGCTCGCCAAATTGCGCGACGCCAAAACCCGCCGGTTTTCAAGCTACGACCGCACCGGCGGCAATGACGACCGGCTGCATATAGAACCCGGCCAGACGGTGGTGATTGCCGAGCATGACGGTGCCGGCATCGTCACGCATATCTGGGCGACACTCGCCTGTAAGAGCGAGGACTTCCTGCGCAAGATCGTGCTGCGCGCTTACTGGGATGGCGAGGAACATCCAAGCATCGAAACGCCGATCGGTGACTTCTTCGGCATGGGGCATGCCCGCACCCGCAATTTTGCCAGCCTGCCGGTGCAGGCAAGCCCCGAGGACGGCAAGGCCTTCAACTGCTATTTTCCGATGCCGTTTGCCAGCCAGATGCGGTTCATCGTCACCAACGAAGCCGAGGACGACCTGCTTTTCTATTACTATGTCGATCTCGAACTGCATGAAAAACTAGAGGAGGGCCTGGGTCGCTTCCATGCCCAGTACAGGCAGGAGCGACCTGATGGCATCGACGAGACGGGGCTCGCCAACGAGCAGATCCTGTTTGGCGGTGAAAACACCGACGGGAAGGGCAACTACGCCATCCTGGAGGCGGAAGGTCACGGCCACTATGTCGGCGTGCTCTATTCGGTGTATTCGCGCCGCCGCTCCGCTCTATGGGACTGGTACGGCGAGGGCGACGACATGATCTTCGTCGACGGCGAGCCAGGCATTTCGGTCCCGGATACGGTGCGCAAGCCCGATCCGCGTATCGGGCCGAAGGCCGAACTGATCGGCGATCGTGGCGAGACCAGCCCCGACGCCAACGATGCCTGGCCGCCGACTCTACACGGCACCGGCACGGAGGATTATTTCAACACGGCATGGTGCCCGACACAGGACTACAGCGCGCCCTATCACGGCATCATCGCTGCCGGCGGGCCGAACTGGACCGAGCCGGTAACGCTCTATCGCTGGCACATAGAAGACCCGGTCATCTTTCACAAACGCATCCGGGTGACCATCGAGCACGGTCACGCCAATCGCCGCGCGGACGACATCTCGTCGGTCGCCTTCTGGTATCAGGCCGAACCGCACAAGCCGTTCGGAGCACTTGCCGATGTCAAGGACCGCATCCCCACCTTTCGCGCGCCTTATCACAATTGGAATGCCGCCTTCGACGAGAAGAGGCGTTAAAGCGGGATGCGTTCAAATTGAACCGCGCATCCCGCGCTATCTGCGTCGGGGCACGATCCTGCCGTAGCTCGCCGCCTCAGCTACGAGGTGGAAGTTGCTGGACAGACCATGTGTTGCCGTCGGGATCCTTAAAGAAGACAAATTTGCCCCAAGGAAAATCCTTGATATCGCTGACCTCGATACTTTGAGCGGCGAGGTGCCGGTGCGCCTTATCGATATCGGGCACGACCAGTTGCAGTCCCCTTATGGAGCCTGGGGTGCTGTCGACGATACCCTTGCCCATGGCAATCGAACAGGCCGAACCGGGCGGCGTCAATTGCACGAAACGTAGCTCGTCGCTTACCGTGTGATCATGATCGAGATGAAAGCCGACCTTCCCAACATAAAAGGCGATTGCATTGTCGACATCCGTTACGGGTACCGGGACCAGTTCCAGCTTCCAATCCATGTCAGGCCTTTCGCAGCTTAGTAGCCAGGCGATGCAGAGCACCGTTGGCCGCACTCCCATCCCGCTATCTTCTCGATGCCATTGTCAGCCCGGGCCAGTCAGCCAGTCAAGAGATGCCCGGGTTCCGCCAATGTGACGACTGGCCTTGATTGCCAGCTGACGTGGCGTTCGGAACCGATAAGCGCAAGCTCAGTTAGACGGGAAACAGACGCATTTCGGATCAGCAAGGACGACTTTCATGCCGGATATCGGAACGCAGATCGCCGGATACAATGAACGCGCGCCGTTGACGCTCGAAGAGCTGCGTCGCCTGGAAGAGACGCTCGCCGAAGCTGGCGAGATCCTCGGCAGCGAAGCCGAGGCGCCAAGCAGGGCCTGTGGTGAACGCGCCGCCTAAAGCAGTCCGGATCGGGATCGGCGCCCCCATTGTTTGGGAACGCGGCGGCGCTTGGCATCGAGATGAAGCAGGCGATCGAACTCGCCATCGACGAGCAGAACGCGAACGGCGGCATCGCGGGCCTTGCCGTCATGGCAAGGGCATCGCCTATCGCGAGCCCGTAAGGTGGGATGAAAAAAGGGCGACAATCTGGCCGCTGTGACTGCACTCAACGTGGTCGAAAACGGCCGCTTCCGACAGATCGCCGAAATCCGGCAGATGCAGAGCGTCGAGCAGACCTGACGCAAAAGGCTCCCCGACCGAACCGGCTTTCATCGCTTTGCCGGGCAATTTTCACAGGACTACGAAACAATTGCCTCCGGTCGCCGTTTCGCCCGCAGAACCTTTCGAGGAGGCGACGATGAGCGCAACCGGCTTGGACGTTTTTGACAAAACGCTTCAAATAACAAACATCTGGCTCGACGAGATCATGGCGGATATTGGTCCGGACCGACACGTCGCCTGGCATACATTGGGCGCCGTTCTGCGAACCCTTCGGGACAGGCTGCAGATCGGACTGGCCGCCAAATTGGGAGCGGAATTGCCGCTGCTCGTGCGCGGCGCCTACTATGATCGCTATCGGCCCGCCGACATGCCCGACAAGACACGCTCGCTGGAGGAGTTCCTGCAACACATCGCCGAGGAATTGAAATCGACCCGTCCTGTCGATCCCGAGGATGCGGCACGCTCGGTGTTGCGTGTGCTTGCACGCCATATCGACCTTGGCCAGTCGGCAAAGGTGCGGGATGCGCTGCCAAAAGAAATCCAGGCGCTCTGGCCTGAAAGCGTTGGCGTCAAGTAGCGGCGGTCCCGCTCATGCGGATGCGCGACGGACCAGCTGCCACGAAACGTTAAAAAGGGTGGGCGTTGCGCCCGGCACTGCCGATATCAGTGAGATCAGATGATCGGCAAGACGCTCGTAGTGGGTGGTCTCGGGGCCGACCGTGGTCAATGCCGGATGACTGAATTCACCCTCGTCGATATTGCCGCAGCCGATGACTGCAATGTCGCCGGGCACGGATAGGCCGGCCTCCTCGAATGCGTGCAGGGCGGTCACGGCTGCAAGATCGGATTCGACAAAAAGCGCGGTCGGCCGATCCTTGCGGGCGGCCAGCGCCGTGGCATTGGCAAAGGCAGCCTTGCGCGCTTCTGCACCGCCGATCACTAGGTCGGCTCGCAGCGGAAGGCCGCGTGCTTGCAGGAAGCTGCGATAGGCGGCGAGACGGCTTCCGTCCACCGCTTGCTCATGCAGCATATAGGCGATGCAGCGATGGCCGGCTTGATAGAGGTAGTCGAGTGCCTCGAAGACGGCCTTGCCGGTATGCTGACGCACAACCGAGAAGCCTGCCGGCTCGATGGTCGGGTGGAAGATCACGGCCGGCCGGCCCGCGACCGCCAGGCGTGCGGCTAAAAGCATCACCTCGGGCTCTGAGAGATGTTGCCAGTCGGCGATAACGCCGTCTGCCAGCCCGCTCTCGACCTCGCGCACGATCCTGTCCGTTCGCTCTATGTTGTCACCCGCAGTGATAATTGTCGAAAATCCCCTCAGCGCCGCCGCCGATTGGATATCCTGCGCGATCCGGTCGCTGAACGGCACGCCGAGACGAGGCAGTACAAGGCAGATTCGCTCGGCCTGCTGGCGGCGCAGCTGCCGCGCGGTGCGGTTTTGCACGTAGTTGAGCTCAGCGACGGCCTCGAGGATACGCTGCCGCGCCTCCTTGCCGACGAATTTCAGGCGCGCGCTGTCGCCGCTGAGCAGGTAAGACACGGCAGCGGTCGATACATTGGCGCGCCGGGCAACATCGGCCATGGTCGGCGCTTTCCTCCGATTGACGTTTCTCTCGTGCATCGTTGGGTCAGCAGCGCGAGGCGACATGCTCAGCTGTCGCTCATCCGGATTTCATTCCAATTTCCGTGCCCGGCGGGAAGGATCTCGGGCCTTGCCTCGCCGGCCTCCTCCATAAGGGCAACGATGCGGCCCCGCAGCCATGCACGCGTCTCTGTGTGATCGGGCGAAGCTATGAGATTGGTCAGTTCGTTCGGATCGCTATCGAGGTCGTAGAGCCTCGCCTCGACATAGAAATCGCTGCCGGAATCCCGCCAGCCGTCTTTTCCCGGCGCCTCGACCTCGTATTTCCACCGTCTGGTGCGCAAGGCGCGGCCGACATGGTGCTCGCTGATTTGAATGAAGATCTCGTCGCGCGGCGGCCGTTCACCCCGTAGCGCGTCGAGCAGCGAGACGCCCTGCATTGAATTGGACACTTTCAGGCCGGCCGCGGCGAGCAGGGTCGGCGCGAGATCGACGAGGCTGACCAGCCCGTCATATATGCCGACGCGCTCGAAGCCGGGTCCATGAAAAAGTGTCGGTACGCGGATCGACGCCTCGTGACAGGAGCGCTTGTATTCGTTGTTGCGGGTTTTGAAGTGGCATCCATGGTCGGAGGTGAAAAGGATAATCGTGTCGTCAAGCCGGCCAAGACTGTAGAGCGCCTCGATCAGCCGTCCAAACGCCTCGTCAAGGCGTGCGACCATACCCAGATAGCCGGGAAAATGCTCGGCTGTCGTGCCGCCAAGCGCTGCGAGATCGCCGGGGATGGCGAGCTTTCTGCGGATCCTCTCCTCGTATCCGAGCGGAGCAGGGTAGTTGTCCGTCTGGTTCTGGTGATGCGGCTCGAGGAAGGACAGGAACAGGAAGAACGGCTCGTCTTCTTTAGAGGTGACGTAGCGGATCGCTGCGTCGGTAAGAGCATCGACGCGGTATCCCGGCAGCTTCACCGCCCTGCCGTCATTGTCGTGGACGACGGTGTCGAAGGGGCCGGAGGTAAACTCCAGGATATTGGAGGCGAGCCAGTAGCGGTAGCCACCGCGCTCTTCCTGGGTCACCGGCTCGGCGGAGCCCAGGTGCCATTTGCCAATGTAGGCGGTGTCGTAGCCTGCCGCGGCGAAATGATGCGCCAGCGTGCGCTCGCTCGTCGGCAGTGGAATATCGTTGCGGTAGCAGCCGGTTGTGGTCGGGTACCGCCCCGTCTGGAAGACGGAGCGGGCGGGTCCGCAAACGGGCTGGCACGTAAACGAATTCGCCACGAACGTGCCGGTCCCGGCGAGGCGGTCGAAATTCGGCGTAAGCTCGAGCGGGTTGCCGTGGGCGCCGACGGTGTCCCAACGCTGCTGGTCGGTGAAGAAGACGATCACGTTCGGTCGGCGGGACATCATGGGATGCAATGGCTCCGAATGGTTATTTCATGCCTGCCAGCATCACGCTGCGGACGAAGTAGCGCTGCGTGAAGAGGAACAGCAGCAGGCTCGGGATGAAGAGAATGACCCCGCCCGTCGCCGTCAGGTTCCACTGGGTGAAGAATTCCTGGTTGAAAAGCGTCAGCCCCGTCGTGATAGGCCGCATCTCGGTGGTGTTGACGGCGACCAGCGGCCAGAGAAATTCGTTCCACTGGAACACGAAGGTGAGGAGGGCCAGCGTCGCCAGCGCCGGACGGACCTGCGGCAGCACGATGCGCCAGTAAAGGCCGAGCTCCGAGCAGCCGTCCATCCGCGCGGCGTCAAGCAACTCGTCGGGAATCGGACGGATGAACTGCCGCATCAGGAAGATTCCGTAGGCGCTCATGGCAAATGGGAGGATAAGGCCCTGATAGGTGTTGAGCCATCCCATCCGCGCGGTGAGCACATAAAGCGGGATCATGCGGATGAAGAACGGGATCATCAATGTCGACAGCACCGCGACAAACATGACGCGCTTGCCGGCGAATTCCATCTTGGCGAAGACGTAGCCGATCAATGGGTCGAAGATCAGATGGAGGACGGTAATCCCGCCGGCGATGATGAAGCTGTTGAGCGTGAAACGCGCGAACGGCGCCTTCTGCCAGATGTCGATGTAATTCGTGAATTGCCACGTCTCGGGGATCAGAATCGGAATGCCGCTGAAGACATCGGCATCGCTCTGCAGCGACAGCGAAAGCATATAGAGGAACGGAAAGATCGACAGCGCCACGCAGAAGAGCAGCAGCAGGTAGGTCGGGAGCGTTTTCGCCAGTTTCATGCCGACCTCAATAGGTGGTTTCGCGATTGAGCAGACGGAACTGAACGAAGGTGATGGCCAGGATCAGCAGGAACATCAGGAAAGACAGCGCCGAGGCGTAGCCGATGTTGAGTTCGAAGAAGGCTGCCTCGAACACATGCAGGCTGAAGAACCGTGTCGCGTCGGCCGGTCCGCCCTTAGTTATCAGATAGGCCGGCGCCAGCTCCTGCAACTGGCTGATCGTGCTGACAACGGCGATGAAGAGCGTGGTCGGCGTCAGCAGCGGCCAGGTCAGATAGCGGAACTGCTGCGCCGGCGTGGCGCCGTCGAGGGATGCGGCATCATAGAAGTCGGACGGGATCGACTGCAACGCGGAAAGGTAGATCAGCATGGCATAGCCGACATCCTTCCAGACCGTGATGGCGATGAGGGTCGGCAGCGCGGTCGAGGTGTCGCCGAGCCAATTCTGCGTCGGCAGGCCAAGCTCGGCAAGGAAGCTATTCAAGATGCCCGTGTAGGGATCGAGGATTGCCTGCCACATCAACGCGACGATCACGAAGGAGGTGATATAGGGAAAGAAGATGATTGCGCGGATCAGAGTGCGTCCCGGGATAGGCCGGTTGAGCACGACCGCCAGTCCGAGGCCAATGGCGATGCTGGCCGCGGTGACGCCTATCGCGAAGGCCAACGTCACGAAGAGCGACTGCCGAACGCGCGCGTCGCCGAGGGCAGCAACGTAGTTGTCCAGTCCGGCGAATTGGCTCTCGCCGATCAGCGGCTGGCCGCTGTACAGGCTCGCCCAAAACTCCAGCCCTATCGGATAGAAGAAATAGACCGAGAAATACAGGATCGCGGGCGACAGCAGCAGGTAAGCGATAAGCGTTTGCCGTGTGCGGCGGCTGAAGCGGCCGGCTCGGCGGATCGGTATGGCGCCGACGCGAATGTCCGTGCCGGCCGTATCGGTGCTGCCGCTGACAATCATCGGCCTAGTTGTTGGCCAGGATGACGTTGGCCTCGGCCGCGAATTTCGGCATGATCTCAGCTGCTGGCTTCTGATTATAGACGATATCCTCGAGCGCACTTTGCAGGAGCTTCTCGATTCGCGCGTGCTTGCCGGTGAGGCGCAGGTCGGCGGTGACGTCTTGCGCGTAAGGCAGGCATTTGCTGAAGCTGCCGATGACCGGATCGGCTTGAACCTCGGCGTTTTCGGCCCAGGATTTGCGCGGCATCGTCATGCCCGCTTCCTTGGTAGCCGCTAGTTCCGTGTCGAGCGCGACGAGCCGCTTCAACAATTCCCAGGCTTCCTTCGGGTGCTTGGCGTCTTTCGGGATCATCACGCTGACGCCGCCTGCGAACGTCGCCTGCACCTTGTGCTTGAGTGAGGGAGCAACCGCCCAGTTGAGCTTCGGGTTGCCCGAGCGGATCGGCTTCACGTCCCACGGACCGGTAATGATCATGGCGACCCGGTTGGCTGTGAACAGCTTTTGCGGACCCTCGTAATCAGCGCCCGCCACCGGATTGGTGGCTGCCTTTTCCTTATGGATCAAGTCGGCAAGGAACTGGATCGCCGCGATCGCTTCGGGACTGTCGAGATTGACCTTGTTTGTCTTGGGGTCGTAATAGGTCGCGCCGTTCTGCAGCAGCCACGACCAGTAGTATCCGATGCTGGGGTTGGGAGCGAAGCCGAAACGGGCACCGCTCGTCGTCGCTTTGGCGACCTTCAGGAAATCTTCCCAGGTCGCCGGCGGCGCGTCGAAGCCCGCATGCTTCAGCATATCGACGTTGTAGACGAGGGTGGCGCAGGTGAGGTGGATCTGGACGCCATAGTACTGGTCGCCGAGCTTGTTGCGCCCGACCGAATAGGCTTGCCAATCGTCGGGATAGCCGATCGCCTTGCCGTCTTGTTGGATGAAGTCGTTTAGCGGCCGCAGCAGATTGCGCTGGCCAAACTCCTGCACCCAGCCGCCGGGTTCGGCGACGAGATCGGGCGGGCTCTTCGCTGCAAAATCCGCCACCAGCTTGGTGCGCATATCCGGCCACTGGAATTTCTCCCACTGCACCGACCATCCGGGATGATCGGCCTCGAACTTCGCTATTACATCGGCATAGGCTTGATAGGCGTGGCCGGCATTCCAATAGAGCGTCAAGGTCTCGGCATGGGCCGCTGTCGCGGTCGCCAGGGCCGCGCCCAAAACCATGCCGTGCAGGAATCCGACTGGATTGTAGCGGCTCATCTTGGTCTCCTCCCAGGTTTGCCACCCGCCTTCCTATCAATGGACGGCGCGCCATATTATTCGATTAATATACCCGCTATATTGCAGTTTTTGTCAAGCTCCGAGTGTAATGCAGTGCATTGGTTCTGGCCGAACTCGGGCGGAGCTATCTGCAGCGCGCGATGGCGAAGTTGCTACCGGTACCGGTATGGACGGTCGCGGCTTAACCTGGAAAGATTGTGAAACCGCCGTCGACGCGGATGACCTGCCCGTTGATAAAGCGCGCGCGCGGACCGGCGAGGAAGGCCACCGCTTCGGCGATCTCTTCAGGCTCCGCATACCGGTTCAGCGATTTCTTGCTCGAGTCCATGCGCTGCGGATCGACCACGCGGCTCGCCTGGAACCGTGCCGTCTTGGTGGCGCCAGGGCTCACCGCATTGACGCGTACGCCATCGTCGATCAATTCCTTGGCGAGGCAGCGCGTATAATGGACGACGGCTGCCTTAAGCGTCGAGTAGACCACCTCGGGCGAGCATCCGATATGCGCTGCCGCCGAGGCAATGTTGATCACCGAGCCTGAGCCACGCTTGACCATCGGCGGAACGAACGCCTGGCAGACCAGCATCGTGCCGATGAGGTTGTTCTCGGTCAGGACCTTGATGTCGTCGTAGTCGATGTCGAGTGCGTTGTTGGGACTGGGCTTTACCCCCTTGGCGCCGATGTCGCCGCCGGCGCAGTTGACCAGAATGTGCACGTCGCCGAGATCCGCCTCGATCTTCCTCTTCATTTCGGCGACGGCCTGCTTGTCGCCGATGTTGCCCGTGACCGCGGTCACCCGCGTCCCATGCTTCTCCAGACCCTTGGCGGAGTCGCCGAGATCCGCGAATTCGGCGTATTGAGATGGCCGGGTCCAGTCGAGGTCGTGAACCGCGACGTTTGCGCCGAGTTCGGCCAGGCGGTCGGCCATCACGCGGCCGAGGCCGCGCCCCGAGCCGGTGACGAAGGCCGTCAGGCCGCTGAGTTCTCGGGTGGTCATGCTGATTTCTCCATTGCAATGAAACCGAACGTCTTCATGTTGGCGGTGCTGCGGCGGATCATGTCGAGCTCATACGAAGCGAGCGCGCCGTCATCATCGCGCTCCCACGGCGTGCGGTAGTCGGCGTCGTCCGCAAGCCGGTTTACGCGCGCAGCACTCAGGCAGGCCGCGAACTCGCGTGCGGTCTTCGGCGCATATCCGTTCCACCAGTCGTCGGTGAGACAGCGAACGTGACGGGCCTCCAGCGCGCCTGGCTCGAGCACGGCCGTCAGCGTGTCGTGGTGCTCGCCAAGGATGGCTGCCAGTTCGGCGAAAGGCACGGCGCCATCCCCGATCGCGCAGCGGACCAGACGATAGCCCTCATCCGTGAACTGCACGCGATAGTCCTTGAGGTGGAGGTGGCGGACATGCGGCGCGATCCGTCGCGTGAAGGCAAGCGGCGCCTCGCCGACGGGGAAGGTGTTGCCGGTGTCGTAGGTGATGCCGACACCCGGCCCGCCGAGTTCGCAAAACGCGACCAGTTCGTCGCTGCCGAAGTCCTGATGGTTCTCGATGCCGAGCACCCGGCCCTCCGCCGCCGCCCGCGGTCCCCATTCCGTCAAGGCAGCGCGGATCATCGCGTTGAACTCGCGCCATTTCTGGCCCCATGCGTTGCGGTCGCCGCACAGGACGGGCGTCAGCGCGATACGGATCGTCGTCGCTTCGAGCAGGCGCGCAGCCCGAAAGGTGTTGTCCAGCGGACCTGCCACGAGAAGTCCGCCGCTCACCACCGGGACGATGTCAAGCGCGGTCAGACGCCTGCGCAGGGCGACGATTTCGGCGTCCGGCAAGTCGCTCAACCAAGGTTCGTAGATCTCGAGCGTGCGTGCGCCCAGTTCCTGCGCCAGTGCTATGAAGCCCTCCAGCCCCACCCCGGCCGAATTGTGCCGCGGCGTGCCGCGGCCCTGCAGGCCGAGATAGTAGGTCAGTCCGTAGGGGTTGAGGCCGAGACGAAGCATCAGCTTGGCAGTTCCAATGAAGAGCGGGGAGGGGTCACTATCGCAGGCCGGCATCGACGGTGATGGACTGTTTCGTGATCATGCGGCTGTCATCCGCTGCCAGGAAGAGCACCGTCCGTGCAATCTCCTCGCCCAGGAGGACGCGGCGGATCAATTGTCGCTGCACCGTCTGGTCGACTGCCTCCTGCGTCTTGAACCACAACTCGCGCTGCCGCTCGGTCATGACGGCGCCGGGTTCGACCGCATTGACGCGGATGTCGTCGGGTCCGAACGACCGCGCCAACGCACGCGTCAGGGCCACCACCGCCCCCTTGGCGGTGGCATAGGTCACCATCTGGTCCGCTCCGAAACGCCAGGCGATGGAGGAGAAGTTTATGATCGAGCCGAAGCCGAGTTCCTTCATATGCGGATGCACTGCCTGCGCGGCGAAGAAGTGATGCCGGAGATTGACGTCGAAGCTGCGGTCCCAATATTCGGCCGTCACCGCGTCGATGGGATGGCGCTGATCATTGGCAGCGTTATTCACCAGGACGGCGACCGGACCAAGCCGCAATCGCACGCCTTCTACCGACGCCTGCAGCGCATCGACGTCGGTCACATCGCAATGGAGATACAAGGGGGCTCGCCCGGCGGCAGCACCGAGCTCGCGCAGCAATGCCTCCGCGGGTTCATCCTGTACATCGAGAAAGGCCACGCGGGCGCCATTCGCCACGAAAGCGCGGACCATATCGGCTCCGATCCCGGAGGCGCCGCCGGAGATCAGCACGACCCGATCGGTCAAGCTGGGATAAGTTGCGAATTGTACGGACATCAAATCACAGAAGCGCCTTGGTTGTTGGGTCGAACAGGCAGGCACGCGACATGTCGATGCCGAGCACTATCGTCTCGCCCATGACGGGAGCGTCGTCCGGCTCGAAACGGCCGGTGATCTCCAGATCACCCAGCCTGAGGACGGCAAGCGTCTCGGCGCCGGTCGGCTCGACCAACTCGACCGGCGCCTGCATGGACGCCACAGCCGGTTTCCGCGACTTCAGGTCCGTCGTGAAACGGTAGATATGTTCCGGCCGGATACCGAGCACGACGTCCTTTGGCGCACCGGCGGGCAGCGGCGCGGCGAGGACAAGACTAGCGTCGCTGCCGTCAGCGGCGCGTACCGAGATGCTGGTTGAGCCGGTAGACCGGGCGGGAATGAAATTCATCGCCGGCGATCCCATGAAACCGGCAACGAACATGTTGGTCGGCCGGTCATAGATCCGCTTCGGCGTGTCGAACTGCTGCACCGAGCCCTGGTTCATCACCGCGATGCGGGACGCGAGCGTCATCGCCTCGACCTGATCGTGGGTGACGTAGACCGTGGTCTTGCCGACGCGATGGTGGAGCTTCTTGATTTCGGTACGCATGTCGACGCGCAGCTTGGCGTCGAGGTTGGACAAGGGCTCGTCGAACAGAAACAGCTTTGGGTCGCGTACGAGGGCGCGCCCCATCGCTACGCGCTGCCGCTGGCCGCCCGAAAGCTGGCCGGGCTTGCGTTTAAGCAGCTGTTCGATCTGCAGGAGGGCGGCAACCCGCTGTACAGCTTCTGCTTGCACCGCTTTTGGCACGCCGCGGCTCTCCATGCCGAAGGTGATGTTCTGGCGCACCGTCATCGTCGGATAGAGGGCGTATGACTGGAATACCATCGCAATGTCGCGGTCTTTGGGTTGCACCGAGTTCACCAGCCGGTCGCCGATCCAGATCTCGCCCGACGTGACGGTTTCCAGACCGGCGATCATAGCGAGCAGGGTTGACTTGCCGCAGCCCGACGGGCCGACAAGGGCGATGAATTCGCCGGTCTTAGCCTCGAGATTGATGCCGGCAAGAATCTCGAGCGAGCCGTAGCTCTTGTGAAGGTTGCGGATCATCAACGCGGACATGGACGACGCCTCATTTGATGGCGCCCTGGGTGAGGCCGCGCACGAAGTATTTTCCGCCGAACAGATAGATCAGCAGCGGTGGCAGCGCGCCGATCAGCACGGCGGCGCTCATCACATCGTAAGCACGCGCGGTCGTGCCGCCGGCCGTGAGCGCGACCAACGCCGCCGTAATCGGCTGCTGCTGGCCCGATGTGAAGACGACGCCGAACAGATACTCGTTCCAGATGCCGGTGAACTGCCAGATGACGGTGACAATCAGAATCGGCGGCGACAGGGGGAGGATGATCTTGCGGAAGATTCGCCAGAACCCGGCGCCATCGATGCGAGCCGCCTTGATAAGGTCGTCCGGTATGCTGACGTAGAAATTGCGGCAGAACAGGGTCGTGAACGAGATGCCCTGGACGACGTGGATCAACACCAGCCCGTATGTGGAATTGGTCAGGCCGAGCTTGCCGAGCAGGAACGCCCACGGCATCAGCGAAATCTGGCCGGGCATGAAGACGCCGAGCAGCATCAGATTGAAGATCAGTTCGGAACCCCGGAAGCGCCATTTGGAGAGGATGTAGCCGTTCATGGCGCCGAGAATGGTCGAGATGATCGTGGCGGGGATCGTCATCGCCAGCGAGTTGAAAAAATTGCGCTTCATGCCCTCGCAGGTACCGCTGACGCAGTAGGTTCCCCAGGCTTGCGCCCACGCGTCGAGGCGGAAGCTGCGAGGCACGGAGATGAGGCCGTTGCGGGCAATCTCCGACTGCTCGCGCAGTGAGTTGAAGATCACCACCAGCAACGGCACGAGATAGACGACCGCGAAAAGCGTCAGCACGGCATAGACAAGGAAGCGGCTCCAGAAATGCCGGCGCGTAGCCGCGGCAGCTTCCGGATCAGGGCGGGCCGGATCAAAGCGGCGGGCATCGGGGCTAATTTCAGCCATTGCGGCCCTCCGCCCGCCTGCGCCAGACGATCCACAAGGAGTACGGCACCAGCACCACCGCGACCGCTGCGAGCATCATCATGGCCGCGGCGGCACCCTCGCCGATTTGCCCGCGCTGGAACATCAGGTCGTAGACGTAGATGGCGGGGAAGGTGGTGGACACACCTGGCCCGCCCCGCGTCAACGCCGCCACTAGGTCGAACGTCTTGATGGCGAACTGTATCTGAATGACCGCCACCGCCAGGAATATCGGGGCGATGGTTGGCAGGATGACCCGCCGATAGGTCCGGAAAACCGACGCGCCGTCGATTTGCGCGGCTTTGACGAGATCCGGATCGACCGACCGCAGACCAGCCAGGAAAAGTGCCATCGCGAAGCCGGACGACTGCCAGATACCGGTTATGATCACCGCATAGATCGCCGTGTTGCGGTTGGCCGTCAGGGCGAAGCTGAAGTCGGTCCAGCCGAGCCCCCGAACGAAGCCCTGGATACCGTCGACAGGGTTATAGAGCCAGCTCCACACCGTACCGGTGACGATGAACGACACCGCCAGAGGGTAGAGAAAGATGGTGCGCCAAACCGCTTCGCCGCGGACGCGCTGGTCGATAGCGATCGCGAGCAGCAGGCCGACCGCCATCGAGCCAACGATATAGAAGCCGCCGAACAGGAAGAGGTTCGTATAGGCGATGTTCCAGCGCCGGTTTGCCCAGAGCGAAGCGTAGTTGTCCAGGCCAACGAACCCATAGGTCGGCAACAGCGACGAGTTCGACAGCGAAATATAGAGCGTCCACAGCGTGAAGACGAAAACATAGACGAAACTCGCCGCTATCGACGGCGCCAGCACCAGAATGGGCACCATCGTGCCCAGGCGCTCGCGCCACGGACGGGCCGCGGCAGCTGGTACAATCAGATCATGGGTGGACATCGGGCTGCTCCGGCGAAGTCAGGCCGGGCGCTTTGCCCCCGGCCATCATCGGCAGCTTCACTTTTGCGCTTCGGCCGCATCCGCCATCGCATTGGCGGCGTCCTGCGCACTCATATCCGGCGTCGCTACAAACTCGGTGATGGTATCCATCATTGCGCCGCGGACCTTTTGCGGGACCGTCATGTTGTGCGCCATCGAACGGACGAGCGTGCCGGCGGCGATCGAGGCTTGCAGATCCTTTTGCGAGAGTTGCTGGCAGGGATTGAAGCCGTTCGAAAGATCGACGTCGAGGCGCGCCGGGATGGAGCCCTTGGTCTGATTGAAAATGGTCTGGAACTCGGGCGACAGGATGATGCTGGCGAGCAGTTTCTGCCCCTCAATGTAGTCCGGGTCCTTCTGCTTGAAGAACACGACCGAGTCTGAATTCAGGATGAAGCCCGGCTTGCCCCAATCGGTCGGCGCCTGGGCACAGACATAGTCGGTGCCCTCCTTGAAGCCGCCGGCGGTCAGCAGGCCGATCGTCCAGTCCCCCATGATGTGGAAGGCGGCCTCGCCGCGGCCGACCAGATGCGACATGGTATCCCAATCACGCCCGTTCATGCCGGGGTCCATGTACTTCGAGGTCATGATGCGGAACTGCTCGAAGGCCTTGACCATGCCGTCGCTGCGCATGGCGTCGACGTCGCCCTCGACGAAGGCCTTCTTGTAGAGATCGAGGTCCTGACCGTACACGACCACTTCGAAGACGGTCGAGTCGGTCCAGTCGGCGGTCGAGTGCGAAATGCAGATCTTGCCGCTGGCCACGATCTTGTCGCAGGCGGCGTTGAATTCCGCCCATGTCTTCGGCACCTCGGTAACGCCTGCGTCCTTCATGACCTTCGGCGACGCCCACAGCCAGTTGATGCGGTGAATGTTCATCGGCGCCGCCACCCAATTCCCGGTCGGCTTCATCACCGGCAGCAATTCGGGAGCGACGACCTTCTCCCAATTTTCCGCCTTGGCCAGTTCGTCGAGATTGGCTGTCATGCCCGTCTCGTTCCATTCGGCGATCTCGGGCCCCTTGAGCTGCACAGCGGGAGGTGCGTTGCCGGCGATCACGTCGGCACGCAGTTTGGCCAGGGTATTGGCCGTATGGCCTGCGATGGAGGTCTGCTGCCAGGTGCCACCCTTGGCGGTAAACATCTCGCCGAGCTTGGCAATAGCCTGGGCGTCCGATCCGGTCGCCCATTGATGCAAGAGGTTGGTCTTGGGCTCCGCGAACGCTGCGCCCGCGACAAAGGTGTAGGCCGTTGCGGCCACAAGGGCCGTCCTCAGATATTTCATCGTTTCACTCCCATATGTGATGCACGGTTCGTATCGACCGCTTGTGGCCCGCGATTTGAGGTCGTGGCCGGTGAGATGCAGTAATCTCCGTTCTTTCCAAGATGACATATTTGGGCTATCAGTCAACGTCCTTTGTGCTCATCATGAACAAACCTTCGCTTAGAAATTGGTTGATCGACAGGCCGTCCGCATCGCCGGAGAGCCTGATCGTCCGATGCCTGCGTGAGCGCGGCGTGCTTTCAGCGTCGCAGATCACGCACATCACCGGTTTGGCGCGGTCGACGGTTTCAACCGCGCTCAATGGCTTGAAAAAGTCCGGAATGGTGATCGAATCCTCGGCCCATCATGACGGGGCCAGGGGCATCGGCAGGCCTGCCGCGACATTGACGCTCAATCCCGCCGCAGGCACCTGCGTCGGCATCCATCTGGCCCTCGACGAGATGCGGTGCGTCGTTGCCGACGTTTCGCATTCTTTCATTGCCGAACAAACTATTCCCATGGGTCTGGACTACCAGCCGCAACAGGCGGCTCAGCTCGCCAAGTCAGTGATTGCCCAATGCTACGAAGAGAACGGTCTGCCGATGGCGGGGCTCCTGGGGGTTGGGGTCTCCGTCTCGGGCCCTGTCAGCCGCGAAGGAGTGGTGCTGCGCGCGAGTATCGTTCCGACCTGGGCCGGGGTCAACATCCGCGATGTGTTCGGGCCGGTTCTCGAACAGCCGATCTTTGCCGACAATGAAAGCAACTGCTCGGCCATTGCGGAGTTGATGTGGGGCGCGGCCGTCGGCCAGGACGATTTCGTACTATTCAAGATCGATCTGGGCGTCGGCGGGGCCATTGTCCAGCATGGCCGGCTGGTGAGCGGCATCGCCGGCGGCGCCGGCGAATTCGGGCACATCAGCATTGATCCCGGCGGCGATCTTTGCCGGTGCGGAAATCGCGGATGCCTGGAGCTCTATGCCAGCTTTGCCCGGCCGCTCGATCAGATTTCGCGCATCGTGCGGCGGCCGGTCACGATGGACGACGTGATCATGATGGCAGAGCAGGGCGATGTGAGGGCGCTGCGGATGATCGAGGATACCGCCGAGTTCGCCGGCCGCGGTCTTGGCTTGATCGGTTCGGTGCTCAATCCGCCACTCATCATCATCGGCGGCCGCATGGCCTTGGCGGGCGACATTCTCCTGGCACCACTGATCGCGTCATATGAACGCCACACGCTGATCAAGTCCCGCGATGTCGCGCCCGCGCTGCGCACGCGGATAATCGTTGGCAAGCACACGGAAAACGATGCATTGCTCGGTGCGGTCGGCCTCGTGCTGCGCCACAACAGCCGTCTTCAATGATCCGGCCTTGTTTCGAGCGGTGCTCTGACGTTGCGAGTTGCTGGCCGAAGCGGCGGTGCTGATGTTGCCTACGCGACACGCATTGTGCGCTGCCTCGGCTTGATCGCGGTGGCGAGCAGCAGGCCGGCGACGATAAAGGCGGCGCCGGCGAGATCGTAGTCGTGCAAGCTTTCGCCAAGGAAAAGATAAGCGAGCACGGCGACGAAGGCAGTCTGCAGATAGAGCAGCATGCTGGCGCGCCCGGCGCCAAGCGTCTCGACGCTACGATTATAGAGATAGTACATCAGAGCGCCGCCCGGGCCAGCGATATAGGCGAGAGCCAGAAGGCCGTTCGCATGCAGCGCCGAACGATCCCCGGAAAACAGTTCCCAGAGATAGAGGGGCAGTGCGGCCAGCGCGCCGGCTCCCAGCAGCAGGACCACCATCGGCAGAAGCTCGATAGCGAATTTGGAGCGACGCAGCAGCACGGTGTAGAGGCCCCAGCAAAACGCGCTGCCGACGATCCACAACTCGCCGGGATTGAACTGCAGCTGCATCAGCGCGGCAAGGTCGCCGCGCGCCACGATCACCACCATCCCGATCAGAGCGAGCAGCGCTCCAAGCGCCTTCCAGACACCGAGGGGCTCCCCGAGCACGAAGCGGGCAAGCACCATGGTCATGATCGGCGACAGCGCCATGATGATGCCGGCGGTTGTCGCGTTGGTGTAGTTGAGGCCCGTGTAGATCATGCCCTGACACAGGGCCAACCCGATGGCGCCGATGACCAGCACCTCGATCGCGCGGGATTGGATCAGCACGAGCATCGCCCCGTGATGGTGATGGACGATAGGCAGCAGGATCGCGCAGGCGAGCGTCAGCCGCCAGAAGCAGAGCGCCCAAGGCGGCATCTCGGGGGCAACCCACTTGGCGGCGATGTAGACGCCGGCCGACAGGAGCCAGCAGAACGTCGCGAGGGAATAGGCGAGCGGAAGCGATGCGCCGGGTGTCGCCTTCGCTACACTTGGATGTGCTATCGGCAGCGATTGGATGTCCGTCTCCTCCCACCGCAGACTTTAGCAAATTTGCTGCATCTTGCCGAGCAGCAACAACAGCTATTTTACCAATCTAATCCAAAACGGTGGGTCATTGCGGGTCCTGCCGCTCACGGTCGAGCAATGGCTGGAACACACGCGTTCCACGCAAAACGCCTGGTTTGCGCCCTTGCATGAAATTGCCGCCCTTGTACGATCCTGTCATACGACGGCCAGCCAGAAGGTACGGGTGGACCAGCTGCCCTCCTACGACCGGCCGGTCCTCTTGACGGAACGTCGTTCCCCTAAGGCAGAGCGGCTAAAAACCTACCGGCTGAACCGATGCGAGTGGATCGTGAATAGGCTGCCTCCCCTCAAGAGCCTGCAAGCGTTCGACGCCGCTGCCAGGCACCTCAGTTTCAAGAAGGCGGCGGAAGAACTGCATGTTACCCCGACGGCAATCAGCCATCAGGTGAAGCTGCTCGAAGAGCGCATCCAGCGTAAGCTCTTCAACCGCCTTGTGCGGTCACTTTCCCTGACCAAAGCAGGCGAAACCTATGCTCCGCTGGTTGAAAGGGTTTTTCTTATCTTGAACTGGCTTCAGAGGAAGTCGGCGACGCCACCGCGACGGGCGAGTTGTCAGTGACAACGACGACCTCTTTTGCCACCAAATGGCTGATGCCGCGATTGAGCCGGTTCCGGCAACGCCATCCGGACATTGTCATCAAGGTGAGCGGGTCCGACGAGACTGTCGACTTCACACGCCACAACTTCGATCTCGCTATTCGTTACGGCTTCGGTGATTACACCGACTTGAGCACGGTTTGGGTGCTGTCGGACAAGGCCGCCGTGGTTTGTTCCCCCTCGCTGCTCGTGGGTACATCTCCGGGCGACTATGCGGCGGCCGTTTCGCGCGGTCCGCTCATTCACTATGAATGGTCGGGATTCACCAAACGCGATCCAAACTGGTCCACCTGGTTTCACGCGGTCGGTCTGGATGGTGTCCATGTTCCAGCCAGCGCGGTCTACAGTGATGAGCACATGTGCATACAGGCGGCGATCGACGGTAACGGTTTTGCGCTGGTAGGGTTGATTGCCGCCGCTGATGATATCGTGCAAGGCCATCTGGCATTGGCGTCTCCCGTAATGCTCCCCAACAAGAACTATTACCTGATCTGCCCCGAAACCCGCGCTAGCAATCCAAGGGTGGCGGCGTTCCGGGAATGGCTGCTCGAGGAGGCCGACGTTTTCCGCGATAGTCGCGCCGGCGAACTTATTGAAGATCAAACCGTGCTATCCGGTCCGCTCACCTGACAGCTGAGCAATCCTCGCTTCATCGCCTGACAATTTTTGATAGGTTTTGCCGTGTTTCTTGGCGCAGGCAGCATTCGATATTGGCAAGCCTTTCGAGGACAGGAAACGCGTCCGGGCCACGGCGAGGGGACCGCGTGAGACCTTAGACGGAACCAACTTGCGACAACACCGTCGGCAATCGCTTTATACCGTCCGCGCGACGGGCGCCGCTGTCTGAGGAGCCGTCGGGCTCAACCAGGCGGCGGCTTTCGTTTGAGTGGCATGCCGATGATTTTATTCAGCCGTCGGCTCAAATCAAATCGGGCGTCCATCGTGCATGTGTCTGATAGGTCTGCGGCAAATGCAAATTGGAGCAGATCACAATGGCTACTATTCTTCACATTGACGCCAGCGCACGGGTCTCGCGCTCGCTTTCGCGGGCTCTATCCGCAAAGTTCATCGAAGCTTGGATGGCGCGTAACCCCGGCGACAGGGTCATCCGGCGTGATATCGGCGCAAATCCGCCCCCGGCCACGACAGAACCGTGGATCGCCGCCGTCTTCGCCAAACCCGAACAGCTTACCGAGGACCAGCGACAATTGATCGCTTTTTCCGATACGCTGATCACCGAACTCGAAGCAGCGGACATCATCGTCCTGGGCACGCCGATGTACAATTATGGCATGCCCACGGCCTTGAAGGGATGGGTCGATCAGGTCGTCCGCGTCAACAAGACGTTCACCTTCGATCTTGGGCGAGGGGACTTCCCGTTGGAGCCGGTGCTTTCGGATAAAACACTGGTGCTCCTGAGTTCTTGCGGAGAATTCGGTTTCGAGCCGGGCGGCATTCGCGGCCATATGAATCATCTCGACACCCATCTGCGAGCCATCAAGCACTATCTCGGCGTCGATGATATGCATCATATCGGGATTGAGTATCAGGAATTCGGCGGTGACCGGCATGTCAGATCGATCGCGGCCGCGCATGCCGCAATTCCGGCTCTTGTCGATCGGTTGTCGGTTCCGCACGTCGCTTATGCGGCTGCTTCTTGATTGCCCGTTCGTAATACCCACCGTGCTTGCCGGTCAAAGGCTCGGAAGCAAGGAGGTCGACGATGGCATTTGGCTCGTAAGCTTCATGCATTATGATTTGGGATATAACGACCTGGAACAGAGGACCTTGCAGGCCATCGACAACCCGTTCGGCACGAGGTTGTCACACATGTCTTAGGTACGTTCTGTTACCCATGTCCCCGGGCCGTACAATCAGAATTTTGGTAGCGGGAGAGGGATACCGCCAATACAGTGCGGCCACTGAATTCATTTGCTAACTCGACTCCTTTGCAAGTTATAGGTAAGCGCCACGCCGCTCCCCTCGTGCGGGGCATGAGGTGAATGTGCGAAGAATCCCCCCGATCGCGAGAGACGGAGGGCCTACGTGGGAGCAGACGGCAAAATGGACGTCGATTTGGACGTCCCAACAGCTGGCTA